>NZ_NDIM01000065.1:0-19356 GCF_002241375.1 Vibrio sp. V19_P1S1T109
GTTCTATATATTTAGATATATCAGAACAAAAGGCAAGCGTATGATAGCGACATTGAACAACTACTTTGTTAGTCCTGATGAGAGGTCAATATGATTCGAGCAGCAAAAGCGAAAGTTATGGGTGCGCCAACCCCTATGGCGGGTTTAGCTCTAGGCATCGCAAGCTTGGGTTGGAGTTGGGAAAACTTTGCACCATTACAAGGTTATGGACAATTAAGTGGGGCCGTTATTGCCAGCGTGTTGCTGGTGGTTCTTGCGTTTAAATTTCTCTTTCATGGTCACTTATTACGCCAAGATCTCGCTCATCCGGTTGTGGGCAGTGTTGTGCCTACTTTTGCGATGGGCACAATGGTGGTTTCCAATTCATTAGGCCATTTTTACCCAATGGCTGGTGATGCGTTATGGCTATTTGCTGTGGGTTTACACATCATCTTCTTGGTCAGTTTTTTGTACCATCGCGCGCAGTCTTTTGAACTTCACCACATGGTGCCAAGTTGGTTCGTTCCACCTGTGGGTATTATTGTGGCCGACGTGGCGTTTTCTGGAAACCCAGCACTTGCACCAATCGCAAATGCAACCATGATGTTCGGTTTAGTCGCTTACGCGGTGATGCTGCCGATGATGATTTACCGTTTCATGTTCACGCATGAAGTTCCAGATGCAGCAAAACCAACTATGGCTATTTTGGCGGCGCCAGCGAGCCTCTCATTGGCTGGTTACTTAACTGTCACGGCTAACCCATCGCCAGTGATTATCGGCATTTTATTTGGTATTGCCGTGTTAATGACAACGATTATCTACTTAGCTTTCTTTAAATTATTACGCTTGCCTTTTAGCCCAGGCTACGCAGCGTTTACCTTCCCAATGGTGATTGGTGCAACGGCGCTATTTAAACTCACACATTGGATGGAAACCGTTGGGGTGAGTGCTGAGTATGTACAGCAAGTGCATTGGTTAGCTGGGTTAGAGTTGATTGTGGCAACTATTGTGGTGGGTTATGTTGCTATTCGTTACTTAAATTTCTATCAACCTCATCGCGTGCTACTCAGCAGCATGAATGAGCTAGAAGAGCAAGATGAACACGCATTGAACTGTGAAATGAAATAGCCTGCAGTTTAGGCAATTCAAAACATAAAATTCTCAAGTATGGAATGCACTTATGCTAATCTCAGTCCTTATTGTGACAAGAAAAGCGTGAGTGCATTTTGTTTACTGTCTACCATTCTAATAAAGTCGATACCTTAAAGATCCTGCTCGTGCATTTGATCAAAAGTGCACCGTTAGCCAACCCCTTTGAGAAAGAGCAGATCTTGGTGCAAAGCCCAGGGATGTCGCAATGGCTCAAAATGGCCTTAGCGAAAGAGCTCGGTGTGGCGGCGAACCTTGAGTTTCCTCTACCGGCGACCTTTATTTGGGACATGTTCACTAAAGTGCTACCTGATGTACCTAAGCGCAGCGCTTTTAACAAAGAAGCGATGACGTGGAAACTGATGCATCTGTTGCCAACCTTGCTTACGCTCGACCCCTTTGCCCCTTTGCAGCGTTACCTTGAACAGGATGATGACCATTCCAAGCTCTATCAGTTGGCCGAGAAAATTGCCGATATTTTTGATGGTTATTTAGTCTACCGCCCCGACTGGATTGCCAAGTGGGAGGCGGGCGATGATGTGAGCGAGATTGGTGATGAGCACCCATGGCAGCCGATATTATGGCAAGCCTTATATCAATACACGCTAGATCAAGGCCAGTCACACTACCATCGTGCCAATCTCTATCAAAGCTTTATTGATCAGCTTGCGCGTGGCTCGGTTGATTTAACCAAACTGCCCAAACGTTTGTTTATTTTCGGTATTTCGTCACTGCCGCCTCGTTATATGGATGCACTCAAAGCGTTGGGCGAGCAGATTGATGTTCACTTGATGTTTACCAACCCTTGTCAGCATTATTGGGGCGATCTTCGAGATAGAAAAACGCTCGCCAGACTGCACAGTCAGCAACGTAAAACGTTCGCCTTACAAGGTGATAAGATTCAGTTTGAAGGGCAACGCTCGCCGCTTAAAGGCGACATTGAAGCTAACCTCGTGGATGAATTGCATACCGAAGCTGCGGTTGGCAATGAGTTATTGGCCTCGATGGGGAAACTTGGGCGCGATAATCTTTTTTTACTCTCCCAAACGGAAAATGAAGAGCACGAATTTTTTATTGATCTGCCACGCGATAACTTATTGCATCAGTTGCAGGCCGACATTTTACATTTGCAAGAACATCGAGATGATAGTCAACTGGACAGTAGCGACCACAAACAAGTGATTGCTTTGGATGATCCATCGCTCACTCTTCATGCTTGCCATAGCCCGATGCGAGAAGTGGAAGTGTTGCACGATCAATTGCTGGCAATGTTTGATGCTGACCCTGAACTGAAACCGCGCGATATTATTGTGATGGTGGCGGACATCAATGCCTACAGCCCAGCCATTGCGGCAGTATTTGGTAACGCGCCGGGTGAGCGCTTTATTCCTTACTCCATTTCAGACCGTACGGCAGATCAAGAGAGCCCGATCTTAGCGGCATTTATGCAATTAGTGCATTTACCCGATTCTCGCTGCCTAGCGTCAGAGTTATTAGAGCTGCTTGAAACTCCTGCGATGATGGCAAAATTTGAGCTTAATGAGCAAGACTTTGCGCAAGCTAAATTGTGGGTAGAAGAGTCAGGCATTCGCTGGGGGCTTAATGCTAGCACCGCGCAACAATTTGAGTTGCCGCAGACCGAGCAAAATACTTGGCAATTCGGGATTGAGCGCATGTTACTTGGTTATGCCATGCCAGCCTCAGCAGGTTTATTTACGCAAGGCGAAGTGACGCTCGCTCCTTATAATGAAGTGCAAGGCATTAACGCTGAATTGGCGGGTAAATTAGCGCACTTTATTCAGCAAGTGAGCCATTACCGCGAGCAGTTAGCGCAGACCCAAAGCGTCGACGAGTGGCGTCGCTTGCTCGGTGAGATGCTTGGCGCTTTTTTCAAGGTTGAGTTGGAAGGGGAGCTCGCACTCAAGTCGATTCGCGACACCTTGTCGCAGTTAAAAGATCAACTGGCCGAGGCCGGTTATGAGCAAGCACTTGCGCCAAGTATTATTACTCAATATTTGCAAAACAAATTGTCAGGTACGCGCATCAGCCAGCGTTTTCTGGCGGGACAAGTCAATTTCTGTACTTTAATGCCAATGCGTTCCATCCCTTTTAAAACCGTTTGTTTACTAGGAATGAACGATGGCGTTTACCCGCGCACTATGCCAGCCGAAGGGTTTGATTTGATGAACGGTCGCACCCGCGCTGGCGATCGCTCGCGGCGTGACGATGACCGCTATTTGTTCTTAGAAGCGATGCTCTCGGCGCAGCAAACCTTGTACATCAGCTACGTTGGACGCTCAATTCAAGATAATACCGAACGGGTTCCTTCTGTGTTGGTCTCTGAGCTTTTAGAGTATTGCCAACAAAACTACTGTTTGGTCGGGGATGAAGCGCTTGGCAGCGATCAATCGGCCAAAAATTTAGCCTGTGCTTTAACGACCACTCACGCCATGGTGCCTTTTAGCCCTAATGCTTTTTTGAGTAAAACCGGTAGCTATGCCAAAGAGTGGCTACCTGCCGCCAGTCGGCAAGGGCGAGCCAGTGGTGAGTTTAATCTCGCCCTGAGCGATTATTTACAAGGGGCGAGCTTTCCTGTCAGTTTAGATCTGGTTGAGCTGCAACGGTTTTGGCGTTTGCCTGTGCAATATTTCTTTAACCGTCGCCTTAAAGTGACGTTCGAGCCTCCGTTACCGGTAATGGAAGACGATGAACCCTTTGCCTTAAATGGCTTGGAGAGCTACCAGTTACGCGATGAACTGCTAGAGTTGCTGCTTGAACAACCCAATTCACCGCATGCCCTTGAGAGATTCATTGACCAGCAGCGCGCGCAAGGAAAGTTACCGATTGGTGCTTTTGGATCCTTGGAATTTGAAACTAATCGCGTGCAAGCACAAGAATTGGCGCAAAGAATCGCTTTCTTATGCCATTCGCCACTTGATGACCAAGAGATCGATCTGCGATTTGAATTGTTTGGTGAAGGCAAAAACGTACAACTGACGGGGTGGCTGACTAAGCGCTATCAATCCGGTTTAGTGCGCTACCGCAGTGGTTCGATTCGCGCGCAGGACTATTTAGCCGCGTGGATTGATCATCTCTCACTAGCGGCGATGGGCGAAAGTCAACCTACTCATTTGATGGGCTACGATCGTAAAGAAGGTGTGCAGCATTTTATTTATCCGCCCATGCCCGATACCGAACAAGCCAAAGCGTTGCTCGCAGAACTGGTGGGTTTGTTTTATCAAGGTATGACAGCACCGCTCGCTTACTTTCCAAAAACCGCGTTAGCCTGCGTGGAAGCTGGCTTCAGCCGTGGTCAATGGGTTGATGATCGCGACAAATCGCTCAAGAAAATGGCCGATAGCTTTAATGAAAGTTACATGAGCCACGGTGAAGGAAGCAATGTTTACATCGCGCGTATTTGGCCGCAGTGGAATGAAGCCTTAGCTGAGCAGGTGCGTTTATTAGCCGCATTGGTGATGCAAGGGCCACGATTGTGGGTTCAAGTGGCGCAGGATGTTTAGCGATGGATAACTGCTTGGAAAGTAGAGTGGCCGCCAGTCAATCATTATTGTGTAGGGCGTTTTCTGTACGGCCACAGGTCAGAGGGACCATGATTTGGTTGGTTCGCATCATCGTGAGATTTACGAAACACGTGGCGCGGATAGTAAAGGCTGCCCGTTTGGCGAACCGTGAGAAAGATCTCACAACGTCTTAATTTATAAACTTATTTTGATTATTCATATCATTATTCAAGCGCGATCACATTCGCTTGAGTATTCAAAGGCTAACTGTTTATGAGTATGACCCCGGCTACGGTCACAACACCATTAAATACCCTTACGTTCCCGCTGCACGGTGCAAGGCTTATCGAAGCGTCGGCGGGCACGGGTAAAACCTTCACCATTGCAGGTTTGTATTTGCGCCTGTTACTTGGGCATGGTGATGCAAAGTCACGTCATCAAGTGCCACTGACGGTCGATCAAATTCTAGTGGTTACCTTTACTGAAGCTGCCACTGCTGAGCTTCGTGACCGTATTCGGCGGCGCATTCATGAGGCGCGTATCGCTTTTTCGCGCGGTTTCAGTGATGACCCTGTTATCAAACCGCTACTTGAGCAAACCAGTCATCACAAGCAAGCGGCGCAAATATTACTGCAAGCGGAACGGCAGATGGATGAAGCGGCAGTCTATACCATTCACGGTTTTTGCCAGCGTATGCTCACCCAAAATGCGTTTGAATCGGGCAGCCGTTTTAATCACGAATTTGTGACCGATGAAAGCCATCTAAAAGCGCAAGTGGTCGCGGATTATTGGCGTCGTCAGTTCTATCCGTTGTCGATTCAGCTCGCTGCGGAAGTGCGCCGTTTATGGTCATCACCAGCGGCGCTGCTTGAAAAAATCAGTGGCTATTTAACTGGCTCGGCGCTAACGCTCTCTGTTGAAGCGATGAGTGGCGATTTAAGCGCGCTTTATCAATCGTGCTTGTCACGCATAGAGTCGTTAAAAAAGCAGTGGCTTGATTCATGCGATGATTTACCGCCGTGCATTGAAGCTTCAGATTTGCATGCAGCAACCAAGAAAGCGTTACTGAAACGGCTAGAAGGGTTAGCGTTGTGGGCAAGCAACCCACAGCATGAATTGAACCTACCGAGTGAATTACAAGAGTTTGCACAAAGCGCGTTGGAGGCTAAGTCGAAAAAAGGTCAACCCCCGCAACATGCGCTGTTCACGACCATTGAGCTCTTTTTGCAACAACCCATCAGCTTAGAAGCGCCGCTGCTGGCGCACGCTATTACTCATTGCCGAGCCATGCTTGCCAAAGCGAAAGCACAAAAGCAGTGGTTATCGTTTGATGATTTGCTCACTCAGCTTTCTGCCGCGATAGATAATGATGAGCTGGGCATACTGACTGAGCGGATTCGCAGCCTTTACCCCGTTGCGATGATCGATGAATTCCAAGATACCGATCCGCTGCAATACAGTATTTTTAGCCGCATTTATCTGCCTAAGGCTGAATGTGGTTTGTTTATGATTGGCGACCCAAAACAAGCGATTTACGCGTTTCGTGGTGCAGACATTTTTACCTACATCAAAGCGCGTAAACAGGTGAGCGCACACTACACCTTGGGGACCAACTGGCGTTCTAGCGCGAATATGGTCAATGCCGTCAATCAGATTTTTAGTATGCCTGATAGTGCTTTTATCTACGACCAAGACATTCCCTTTTTACCCGTTGAAGCCAGCCCAAATGCGCAGCAGCGTCAATGGTGGCTTAACGGAACCGTGCAACCAGCGCTCACCTATTGGCTGCAAGAAACGCAAGACAGCCCGTTGCCAAAAGGCGAATACCTGCAATGCATGGCCAAAGCGTGCGCCAGCCAAATTCAGACAATTTTGAGCGCCGCGCAGCATCAACAAGCGTACTTTGATGCTGCTAAAGGGCAAAAGAGCGTGCAAGCAGGCGACATCGCGGTCTTAGTTCGAACGGGTAATGAAGGTCGTATGGTGAAAGAGGCGCTCGCCACGCAAGGCATTGCCAGTGTTTATCTCTCGAACCGCGATAGTGTTTTTAGCAGCGAGGTAGCACAAGATGTACAGCGTCTATTGCAAGCGGTACTGACTCCTGAACATGATCGCGCCTTGCGGGCTTGTTTGGCCTCACCACTTTTCGCTTTAGATGCTGCCAGCTTGGATGATTTAAACAACGACGAATCGGTATGGGAAAACGCGGTTAACGAATTTAAACAGTATCGCCAATTGTGGCTTGAGCGCGGCGTGCTTCCTATGTTGCGCAGTGTGATGAGCAAACGTCACGTCGCTGAACGTTGGTTGGAAGAGCCGCAAGGTGAGCGCTCACTGACCGATTTTATGCACATCGGTGAGCTACTACAGCAAGCGCGACAAGAGATTGATAGCGATCACGGTTTGCTGCGCTGGCTGGCACAAGCTATCAGTGACGCCGAGCATGGCCTAGGGGGCCGTGATGATCAAATTCAACGTTTGGAATCCGAACGCAACCTAGTGCAGATCGTCACTATTCACAAATCGAAAGGTTTGGAATATGACTTAGTGTTTCTGCCGTTTGTGGTCAGCTATCGCGAGGCAAGTGAAGGCAAATATCATGATGCCGTGAATGAGGAAACTGTGCTGGATATTACCGCCAGTGAAGCTTCTCTCAAGCAAGCAGATAAAGAGCGGCTTGCGGAAGATCTGCGCTTGATTTATGTAGCGCTGACTCGTGCTGTGTATGGCTGTTTTATCGGCATTGCGCCGCTGCGTAATGGCCGCTCCACCAAAGAGCCAACCGGTGTGCATTTAAGTGCCATTGGCTATCTGCTGCAAAATGGTCAAGCCGCAGGCATTGCCGATCTTAACGCTGCGTTGCACGCTCAATCTAATCAATACATTCGTGTCTCTGAGCCACCAGCCGATCAGCCAGAGCCGTTTAAAGCGTTGAGCGTCGATACGCCGGTATTGAGTGCCAAAACACTGCAAGCGCAGATTGACCGTTTTTGGCGAATGACCAGCTATTCTGGGTTGGTAAAACAAGGTGTGAAACACGCTAGCCACGACGCGAGTTTAGAAGTCTCAGGCTTTGATATCGACTCTGTTGATGAGCAAGCGGAAGCTTTACTGGTTGAACCTGAACGTTCTATTTTCACTTTTCCACGCGGTGCAACGCCCGGTACTTTTTTGCATTCTCTCTTTGAAGAGGTAGAGTTTACTGAGCCTGCTAGCAGCGATGCTAACCAAAAAGTGATACTGGATTTACTGGTGCGAGAACAAATCGATATTGAATGGTTACCAGTATTACAAACGCTGGTCGATACCGTGTTACAGACACCTTTAGATGGCAAAACGTTGCGTTTGAACCAAAAAACCGCCACTCAGCGCTTGGTTGAAATGGAATTTCTATTACCGATAGAAGTACTGAGCGCTCCTGCATTGAACCGTGTCATTCAACGCCATGATCCACTGTCGGCCAAAGCCGGAGATCTTGGTTTTTACACTGTGCAGGGCATGCTGAAGGGCTTTATTGATTTGCTGTTTGAGCATCAAGGAAAGTATTACGTGCTGGACTGGAAGTCGAATCATTTGGGGGATGATGTGAGCGCCTATCATGGCGAGCGTTTGAAAGCGGCGATGGCAGAGCATCGCTATGATTTACAATATCAACTCTATGCATTGGCGCTGCATCGATTCTTACGCAGCCGTCTAGCAAACTATGACTACCATCGCCATTTTGGCGGAGTCTATTATCTCTTTTTGCGCGGCATGGATGGCGAGTCTGAGCATGGGATTTTCTCAACCAAACCGAGCTTTGAACTGCTTGATGAGATGGACAGATTGATTGATGGAGAAATCGTAGATACTCGCGCGACCGATGCAGGGCAAATGGAGTTAGATTTATGAGCAGTACGCTAATGATAACGCTTAAGCAGTTAGCGGAAAAAGGCGCTATGCGTCAGTTAGATTACCAATTCGCGCGTTTTATCGAACAAAAAAGCCAGCAGCAACTTGGCGCTGAACATAGCCAAGCGCTCGGATTTATTGCCGCGGTGGTCAGTGCTGAATTGGCCAAGGGGCATATCTGCTTACCTTTAGTGGATGCTTCAACGGCGCAGGGTGTCGACCTCGCAGCTAAGTTAGGCTTGTTTGGTGAGGCAGCATTGGCGGTCAATCAGCACCTATTGGCGATTGATTGGCCTTGGCTACTCAACCGTTCATACTTAGTCGGACAACAAGGGGAAGCGGTGCCTTTAATGTTTGATGGGCAACGTTTATATCTACACCGTTATTGGCATTATGAAGTTACCTTAGCACAGCGTTTAATCAGCTTTGGGACACCTATGAGCCTAAAGCCTACTGATGTCCAAAAGCTAAAATTGCTGCTCGATACACTGTTTGCGCGTCAATACCACTTTCTGCTCCATGCGCTTCGCCAATTGCCAGAGACAGCCAATGCATCAGCACGCCAGCAACAAGTGTGTGATTTTCTGGATGTGGTCAACGCCGATGAACTTAATTGGAATGAGATTGATCAAGTCATTAGCCAAGCACGTACGGCGAAAGAACTCGAAGCGTTAGAGACGCTGATCCCGCAAAGCGTTTGCATCAACTGGCAAAAAGTCGCAGCGGCAGTGGCACTGACACGCCGCTTTGCCGTGATTTCTGGCGGGCCGGGAACCGGTAAAACCACCACGGTTACCAAATTACTAGCCGCTTTGATTACCCAAGCCCAACAGCAAGGTGAGACGCCCACCATTAAATTGGTCGCACCAACGGGTAAAGCTGCGGCACGTTTAACGGAATCGATCGGTAAAGCGGTGGCTGAACTGGCGGTTGAGCCGGCGTTGAAAGCGGCGATTCCCACCGAGTCGAGCACACTTCACCGTTTATTGGGCGTCATACCTAACAGTGTTGAGTTTCGTCACCATCAGCGTAACCCGCTGCATTTGGATATATTGGTGGTTGATGAAGCATCGATGGTCGATTTACCGATGATGGTCAAGTTAATCGAGGCATTACCCAAACACGCGCGCTTGATTTTACTGGGTGATAAAGACCAACTTGCGTCAGTCGAAGCGGGCGCTGTGCTGGGGGACATTTGTTCATTTTTGACCTTAGGCTACAGCCGAACGCACAGCGAGTACCTAGCTAAGTTAACAGGCTATCAAACACTGATTGCTCATTCACACCCTAACGCAACCCCGATTTCAGACAGTTTATGCATGCTGAAAAAAAGCTACCGCTTTGATGTCCGATCAGGCATTGGTCAATTAGCAAAAGCGATCAATGCTGGGCAAGTGGCTATGGTGGATGAGGTGTTAAAACGTAATTATGCTGATATTACGCACCACTCACTCAGCAGTGAAAGCTATAACCTAATGCTGAAAACCTTAGTCAAGGAGTATGGTCGTTATCTCATGCGCATCGAGAGTTCTGGTGCTTATACTGCGGAAACTCAAGCCCAAAAAGCCAAAGCCGTATTGGATTGCTTTAATCAATGCCGTTTGCTTTGTGCTATTCGTGAAGGGGATTTTGGGGTTAGTGGTTTGAATCAACGTATTGAACGTGCGCTGGTCGCACGTAAGTTGATCAAGACTCAAGATGAGATTTGGTATCACGGCCGACCCGTGATGGTGGCGCGTAACGATCATGGGCTGGGTTTGTATAATGGTGATATCGGCATATGCATGCTTGATACGAGCGAGCAAGAACCGCGTTTGAAAGTGTATTTTGAGCTGCCAGATGGTAGCGTGAAAGCTATTTTACCAAGCCGCGTACCAGAGCACGAAACAGCCTATGCGATGACCATTCATAAATCACAAGGCAGTGAGTTTGATCTAACGCTGATGATTTTACCGCCTGATTTTAGCCCGATATTGACCAGAGAGCTTATCTATACTGGCATTACGCGCGCCAAGAAGCAGCTGATGCTTTTTGCTGACATGGGAACGATGAAACGAGGGCTCAAGATAAAAACGCAGCGAGCCAGCGGCTTAGTTACGAGATTAGACAAGAGACTAGTGTAAATCAGCAACTAGGATAAACGAGTTTGAGCTGTCCCCACACAGTTTGAAGTTTACATGGTATGTTCAATTCATTCCGTTGTTTGGGGGAAGCTCAATTACTGATTTGGTGTGTTGCTATGCGAAAGCATGAGTAAAAGAGATGTTTCTGATTTTATAACGATCTTGCGAGCTGAGTATAAAGACTCGTAGCTTGTCGTTAACGGGGAATACGCAATGCACATGTTGGCCTTCAAGGAATTGGTTATCAGCCATATCCCAAAAGCTTTGAAGTGAGTTACAAATAACAGTTTTCATAGAATTTTTGCTCTTAAGTACGTGTCGTAGTAAAAGCAATCCGTGCAAGCCGACCTACTGGTATCTGACCAATCGGTATAAAGCCAAGTTCCTGTGTTGTTCATTAAATGTACATCGTTAATGATGTCGGCGGATTCTACACATAATATTAAGTTAAATAAAGCGCTTATTTTGTATACAAAACAATGAAAACGTTTGCACTTGATCAAAGATAAACTATTCACCATAACTTAACGAATAAATACAATATCCTGACGTTAGAGCGTCAGGAGTAAAATTTTTGAACGGCGTTGATAGTTGTACAAACTCTGTTTAGTTATCGGTAACGATTCCACACCGACTTCATAAAAACCTTGCTCTCTAAACCAATGTAAACTGTGCGTTGTCAAAACAAAGAGGCGATCTAAACGCATCGATTTTGCTTGTTGCTTCATGTGATTGAGTAACAATAAACCGCGGTTGCCGTCCCGATACTCCTGGTGAATAGCGACACACGCCATTTCTGCCATGCCCTCTTCTGGGTAAGGGTAAAGTGCGGCGCAACCAATCAATAAGCCATCTTTATCAATAATCGTGAATTTGTGTATCTCTTGCTCTAACTGCTCACGTGAACGCCGTACTAATATTCCTTGTTCTTCTAACGGGCGGATTAAATCGAAAATTCCGCCGATATCATCGATCTGTGCCTGACGGACTTGTTCGGCACTTGCCATGACAATCTGAGTACCGATCCCGTCAAAAGAGAACAACTCTTGGATCAAAGCACCATCTTGTTTGTAACTGACTAAGTGACTACGTGGCACACCTGCACGGCACGCTGAAACGGCGGCTTGCAGAAAGCGTGAGGTACCTGAGCTATTATCCTGAACTTGGTCGGTATCTGCTTCAATACGCTGCATTATCCGTTCAACATCAGATGGAAACAGTTCAGCAATCGCATTGCCTTGCTCATCGATAATGCCTTGCTCTGAGCAAAAACCGATCAGCTTATCTGCCTTTAGGCGTATTGCGACTTGTGTGGCTACTTCTTCAGAGAGCAAATTAAAACATTCGCCAGTGACGGAACTCGCAATTGGCCCCAGTAGCACGATCGAACCTTGGTCAAGCATACGGTTGATGCCTTCAATATCAATACGGCGAATGCGGCCACTGTGGCAATAATCGACACCATCATCTATACCTAATGGTTGAGAGATAACAAAATTACCACTAACGATATTGAGCTGAGTTCCTGCCATTGGCGTGTTATTTAAGCTCATTGAAAGGCGTGCTGTGATAGCGAGTTGGAGCTGCCCCGCGGCTTGCATGACTAAGCTGAGCGCTTCCTCATCAGTGACCCGAATGCCTTTGTGATAAGGAGTGGAGCAATGATGTGTCGCCAGAATCTGGTTGATTTGTGGGCGGGCACCGTGCACCAAAACAATTTTGACACCAAGGCTATGCAGCAGTGCGAGATCGCTGATGATATTAGCGAAATTTTTATCGGCAATCGCTTCACCGCCGAGCATGATCACCATGGTTTTACCACGGTGAGCGTTAACATAGGGAGCAGATTGTCTAAATCCTTTAACGAGAGCTGTACTGCGAATTTTCACTCTGAGAGCACCTTGGTGTTTAAATATGTTCAAATAATGACTTTTTATTCACGTGTCGGCAAGTGGTTTTTTGAGTTTGGTGCAATTATTCAATCGCCGATTTTATCTCTGATTTAGGACACGTTAGACTGCTTGCCAATAAAGGCGAAATATGGCCAAAACCAACGAGTTGAGTCGTATGAAAATGACAAAAAACGTAGGCCTTACGGCTACGCCTCAGTTCACAAACTTGCGAAGACGTAAGTACATTGAACGAGGCTTGATGCTGGTTGTGATGATTGGCTTGCTTTCCGTAGCGTCGCTATACGGTGATCTCTTTACTCGGTTGGAAAACTATTTTTCGCCAAAGGATGAGGTGTATGGGGTTTGGGTTGAGCAGTATGTTGCCCCTTATTCAGCCAAACGAATTGAATTGGGGAAAGCAGGCGTGATCAGTAGTGGCCGAGTACTCACCACTTCATTTGAGTTTGATGGTCATTTTTTAGAATACCAGATTGGTGATACGAGCTATCGTTACAAAATGCGTGATGATAACAATACCGAAATGACACAAATGTCGTCGTCGCACTACAATCCAACCTTCCGATTGTCAGGAAAATACCAAAAAAACCTCCGTTAACAATTCGCTGATTGCGGTTTAGGCGCGAGTTTGTCATGCTTTTAGCAACTCAAATAACGGATAACTTCTGTGATTAAGCAAATTTTTCCTCTTGCGGCAGTACTGCTGCTGTTTGGTTGTGCGCAACCGACCGACCGTGCTCAGCAATATTTGGATGGTGATTTCTCTAAAGCGCTCAACAAAGTAGACACGGTGCAGTCCAATACGCCACGTGACTTTACGCAATTTTCCAAACAGAGCGAACAAGTGGTGACTCGCTCGGCGTCGATGGCAGCGATTTATCAACCTTTGTATCAACAGATCAGTGAATGGATTTTGCAAAGTGGTGATCCACAAGATTTGGCGAATTTTGGAATACAAGCGGCGCAGCTTGGTGGTGGCGATAAAAAAGGTAATGTGCTTTTCACTGGCTATTTTTCTCCGGTAATGGAGCTTCGCCATCAACCGGATGAAATATTCAAATATCCCGTATTTGGTTTGCCTGAATGTTCGGCCGATTGCCCAACGCGTGCGCAAATTTATGATGGTGCGTTAGCTGAAAAAGGGCTTGAGTTAGGTTATGCGGCGAACCTGATTGACCCTTTCATTATGGAGGTGCAAGGCAGTGGTTTTGTGCATTTTGAAGATGACGATACGCTTGAGTACTTCGCTTACGCGGGTAAGAATAACAAAGCCTACATCAGTATTGGCAAAGTCTTGATTGAACGAGGTGAAGTGACACGAGAGAAAATGTCACTCAAAGCGATCAAGGAATGGGTGCTAGCCAATGATGAACCGACGGTGAGAGAGCTGCTAGAGCAAAATCCTTCCTATGTCTTTTTTGCGCCCAAAGCGGCAGCCCCTGTCACTGGCTCTGCCGGTATTCCACTACTGCCGATGGCCTCGGTGGCCGGAGATCGTTCCATCTTTCCAATGGGCACACCTATTTTAGCAGAAGTGCCGCTGCTCAATGCAGATGGTACATGGAGTGGCGCTCATCAGTTGAGAATGTTGATTGTGCTAGATACGGGCGGCGCGGTAAAAGATAACCACCTCGATCTGTACCATGGCATGGGCGAGCGCGCCGGAACGGAAGCAGGGCATTACAAACATTTTGGTCGCGTTTGGAAACTGGGGTTAGAAAACTCAGCCACACAAGCACCTTGGGCATTGCCGCCTGAAAAGCTACAATAGTGACACAGGTTTCGACCTAGACTTTTAAATAAAGAGTGCGTATAAATCGCACTCTTTATTTTTCTATCGCTTTCAATCGGACTTTTAATTATGCGTGAACTCGATACCCCCGCTTCAGATAGCTACAACCAACGCTTCGGAGGCACTCGTCGCCTTTATGGAAATCGTGAGGTTGAAATACTGCGTGCTGCGCATGTGTGTGTGATTGGTATCGGTGGCGTTGGCTCGTGGGCAGTCGAAGCATTGGCGCGCACCGGCATTGGCGAGTTAACGCTGATTGATATGGACGATGTGTGCGTCACCAACATCAACCGTCAAATCCATGCGATGAGCGGTACGGTTGGGCAAAGTAAGATTGAAGTGATGGCCGAGCGGGTCAAGCTCATCAACCCTGAGTGTGTGGTGCACTTAATTGATGACTTTATCACGCCAGATAACCAACACCGCTATTTGAGTCAAACGTTCGATTACGTGCTTGATGCGATAGACAGTTTGAAAGCGAAAGCTTCACTACTGGCTTATTGCCGTAGCAATAAAATTAAAGTGATTACCGTCGGTGGTGCGGGTGGTCAAGTTGACCCAACTCAAATCAAGGTCGCGGATTTAACCAAAACGATTCAAGACCCATTGGCAAAAAAACTCAAAGATACGCTTCGTCATCGCCATAATTTCCCTGTAAACCCTGCGCGTAAGTTTGGTATTGATTGCGTGTTCTCAACAGAGCAGCTCAAATATCCGCAAGCCGATGGCAGTGTGTGCGCGGTGAAATCAACCGCAGAAGGGCCAAAGCGGATGGATTGCGCCAGCGGATTTGGCGCTGCGACGGTTGTTACCGCAACCTTTGGTTTTGTTGCCGTAGCGCGCATTGTTGAAAAGTTAATTCAGAAACATAAGGTGTAACGTTAATGACTCCTTTTCCTGCCTCCCCCTTTGGTCGTGAGATTAGCGCTGATGACATTGTGGCGACCATGCAAAATTTTACTGGCTGGGAAGATCGCTATCGACAAGTGATCCAGTGGGGGAAGTTATTGCCCGCGATGCCTGATGCTTTGAAATCGCAGCAAGTCAGTGTTGCAGGCTGCGAGAGTCAAGTATGGTTAGTGGGGCAGGAGCACCAAGGAATATGGTCTTTCTGTGCCGATTCGGATGCGCGGATTGTGCGTGGTTTAATTGCTTTAGTCCTTGCTGCGTACAACGGCAAGACCTACGCACAAATTCAAGCGTTTGATGTGGATGCTTATTTTGAAAAAATAGGCTTGATTGCCCATTTAAGTCCTTCACGTGGTAATGGCCTTAAAGCCATTGTCGATAAGATAAAAAATATCGATCCAAGCTGAGCATCTCCCCCTTTTGATGAAAGGGGGAATTATTACAGCATATCAACCGCTTTAGTGATGGCGGCGATCAACTGTTCAACCTCTTGTTCGGTATTGTAAATACCAAACGAAATTCTCACTGTGCCAGTTAACCCGAGTGCATCCATTAATGGGTGAGCGCAGTGATGGCCAGAGCGAACCGCGATGCCTTGCTGATCGAGTAAGGTGGCTATGTCTTGATGATGAACGCCATCCATCACAAAACTGAGAATACTGGCATTCGGTTGATAGCCGATCACGCGAATATCATCGAGCTGTTGCAGGGCTTGATAAGTGCGTGCTTGCAATCTATGCAGGTGAGTTTCTACGGCCATTCGATTGCAGTTTTGTAACCATTCGATTGCTTTGGCAAGGGCTATCGCCCCTGCGACATTCGGTGTGCCTGCTTCAAATTTCCCCGGCAGTTCGGCAAATGTTGTACCTTCAAACGAGACTTTTTCTACCATCTTGCCGCCGCCATGCCATGGAGGCATTGTTTCAAGCAGCGCTAATTTTCCGTACAGAACGCCAATGCCAGCGGGAGCGTAAAGCTTGTGCCCAGAAAAGAGATAAAAATCGGCGTCGAGTTCGCGCACGTTGACAGTTTCATGCACAATTCCTTGCGCGCCATCAATCACGACCACAGCGCCGACTTGGTGCGCTAGTTTAATTACAGTTTCAATCGGTTGGCGCGTGCCCGTCACGTTGGTGGTATGGGCTAGGGCGACAATTTTGGTTTTATTCGATAGCCGTGCTTGAAAAGCCTCAAGATCAAAGTGGCACTCTGGCGTGATGGGGACTTTGACGACGCTTGCTCCGGTTTGAGCCGCGACGATTTGCCAAGGCACTATATTGGCGTGGTGTTCCATTTCACTGACTAGAATCTCATCACCGGCTTGCAATGTATTACGTGCGTAAGTCTGCGCGATCAGGTTGATCGCTTCGGTCGCTCCGCGAGTCCAAATAATCTCTTTACGAGATGATGCGCCAATAAATTGAGCCATAGTGTCACGCGCCGCTTCAAAATCGTTGGTCGCTTTTGCTGTTAAGCGATGGCTACCACGATGTACATTGGCATTTTGCGTACTGTAGTAATGGCTAATGGCATCTATCACCACTTGCGGCTTTTGCGTGGTAGCGGCGCTGTCTAGATAAATCAGAGTTTCGCCATCCACGGCTTGATTGAGTGCGGGGAATTGATCGCGAATGGTCTGCACGTCAAACATTATTGCTCACCTAACTTGTGATAATTCAATGCTGCCAGTGTCACCATTGGCTGTGCAACTGACCATGCGTGTGCTTTACCTGAGAGTGATATGATGATCTCCATCGCGAACTCAAGTGCTGTTCCCGGCCCTTGGCTGGTGATTAATTGATGGTTTGTATCGATGGTTACGCGTTGATCTCGCCATAAATCAGTTGGGATATGATCGCGAAAAGCCGGGTGCCCTGTCATGATCGCTTGCGGGAAAAGCTGATGATGTTGCAAAACTAAGGCTGGCGTGGCACAAATAGCCGCCAACCATCGACCATGGTTATGCTGTTGCTTGAGCATTTCGATTAGCACTGGATTGTCACGAAAGATCTCAGCGCCTCCAACGCCACCGGGCAGCGCAATCACGTCAAACTCTTCATCGATCACATCCAGCAGTTTACAGTCTGCGGTTAATGTCACTCCGCGTGAGGCTTTCATCATCAATTGCCCGTCGAGATTAGCGCTGGCAACCACGACTTGATAGCCAGCTCTGACCATCATATCAATCACGGTGATCGCTTCCATCTCTTCGCAGCCTGTTGCTATCGGGACTAAAATTCGTTTACTCATTGGCTTTTCCAGCTGTGTTCTATCTGTTGAATAGCGTGATATAACTTACTATTTTCTGGTGTTGCGAGCTGATGTTGCTCTGCTTTCTTCAGTAAATAGCCCGTAATAAAGTCTATCTCAGTCTTACGTTGATAGAAAATATCTTGATGCATTGACGAATAATTCTCTGCTGTGGCTTGAATCACCAGCTTAACCTTAGCAAGCAGTGATGATTGAGTGATCGCAAAGCCTTCAGCGCTCATGACATCGGCGACTTCTGCAACAATATTTTCCAGCGGCCGTTGGAAGCGTTCATCGGCTAACTCACCATTGCGACATTGCTCTAATGCGGTGAGCGGGTTAATCGCGCAGTTAATTGCAAGCTTATGCCATAGTGCTTCTTCAATCGTGTTATTCCACATTACGTCTGGCAATGCATGCTGAAGTACATCCACTAGAAACTGACACTGCTTACCTTGGGCGTTGTAAGCCCCTAATTGAGTTACGCCTTTGCCAGTATGCAATACTTGATTCATTGACGGCTTGAGTGCACCGTGCGTGGTGGTTGAAAGCACAATAGGAAAGTCATTCAGTTGATCCTGCATCGAATCAAGCGCGCCCATGCCGTTGTGCATAAATAGCAAAATGGTGTCACGATTGAGTGTCTTCAGCTGTGGAGTGAGCGCTTGCTCGACTTGCCAAGCCTTAACGGTAATCAGTAAGAGATCGGCATGGCAGAGCGCGCTGTGATCATTGCAGGGCAGGGTAATAGACGCCTGTTTATCTAAAGCAATGGAAAGTGAAGATTGAGGTTGTCTGCCCCATAATGAAACGCGGTGTCCAGCAGCATGCAGCTTTGTCGCCCAAAGCAACCCAACCGCGCCCGGCCCAAGCACGACGATATTCATAACACCTCTCCATATTTGACTTTGCGCCAAGGATAATGAGGTAGAAATGGAAAGCAATAAAAATGGCGCTCGAGAGCGCCATTTGCCAAAACTTAGGTTCGATTAGAACTTGTAAGTCACAGCTAGGTAGTGACCAAAGCCAGTTGATTTGAATCCATCAGTATCTTTGATACCGTAGATATCTTTGTAGCCTTTTAGGCCGTAACCCACAGCAAAGCGGTCTGAGTGCCAGTAGATACCGTTAAACATAGCACCGCCATCGCTAGATGTTGCGTATCCTTTGCCTGTTTCCATACCAAATTGGTAATCGATGTAACCTTGGTAAGAGATAAATGAGCCGTTTTCAAAGAAGTAGAAAGGCTTGAACCAGTTGGTTGAGATTTGGAAACCATTCCAATCTTTCTTATTTGAATCGTAAGTACCGTACAGGTTTAAACCTACTTTACCGAGCCAAGGCACATTCACATCAGAGCCAAGGCCCACTTTTTGAGTGTTAACGCCAGAGTTACCACCCCATTCCATTAGCGTAGAGACATACAACTCTTGCACTGGCCCGAAAGACAAATCTTTACCTGTAAGTGCATCTAGTGACATACGAGGTGCAAATTTCATAAAGATTTTTTCTTTACCTTCTTTGTCACTGCTTGGGTTGCTTAGCAGGTTAAAGATATCAACGTAACCGTACAGATCAAAAATCCCTGAGCGGCCGCCAAATTCCATCTCTAGGTAATCATGCGATGACTCACCTGGTAATTCATCGATTGCAGCCATTAGGTTAAATTGCATCCATTTGTAATCGTTTTTATGGATGTCGCCATCTGAATAGTCAGCGGCCATAACTGGAGCAGAAGTTGCAGCCATTAGGCCTAGAGCTAGAAGTGATTTACGCATAAGGGGGACTCTCTATGTTTGTCATAATTCAGCACACGTATATTTCTGATGTGC
>NZ_NDIM01000109.1:0-18856 GCF_002241375.1 Vibrio sp. V19_P1S1T109
CTTCACAACCTATAGCTTATGGTGCAAAAGGTCAAGTTGTTGGTGAAAAATCATGTTGCAATGGGATTTACCACCTAATCATCTAGATTAATATAATATATTCAATGAGATAGAATTTTTGTTGTTACAGTTTGTTAACGTGGGTAATCTCATGGAATAAGAATTAGCCATAAAAAAGGCCAGCATTAAATGCTGGCCAAAAAGTAGAACGTTGGAAGGAATCATCGCAGCTTAGCGCTCTGGATCACCTTGAACCAGCGAAAAGAGCGCGAGGCACTAGGCTGAAAGCATCAATGAGTCGGCTTTCGCTTCTAAGTTGGTGTTGCCCATCAAGTAAGCGTCGATCTCGCGTGCGCACTCGCGCCCTTCATTGATACAACGTACGACTAACGATTGTCCTGTACGCATATCACCTGCAGCGAAAACACCTTTTTGGTTGGTCGCAAAACCTTGTGTTGCCACATTGCCACGCTCATCTAACTTGATATCAAGCTGAGCAAGTACACCATGTGGTTCTGGATGTAAAAAGCCCATGGCAAGGAAAGCCATATCACACGCAATAATACGTTCACTGCCCGCGACTTCATCAAAGTTCGGGCGCTCACCCGGTTTTGCATCTTGCCAAACGATATCAGCAACACGTAGCCCCGTGACTTGACCTTGCTCGTTGCCGAGGAACTCTTTGGTTAGAATATTCCAATGACGTTCGCAGCCCTCTTCGTGGGAGGTTGAGGTGCGCAAAATCATTGGATATTGCGGCCAAGGCATGTTGGCTGGGCGTTTATTGGCTGGGATCGGCATGATTTCAACTTGCGTGATGCTTGCGGCGCCGTGTCGGTTTGAGGTTCCGACACAGTCAGAACCAGTATCACCACCACCAATCACCACCACATGTTTGCCCTTAGCGTGGATCTCGTCAGTTTTAAGATCCATGTTATTCGCGCGGCGGTTATTTTGTGCCAGAAACTCCATCGCAAAATGAACCCCTTTTAACTCGCGCCCCGGAATCGGCAGGTTACGAGGCACGGTAGAGCCACCAGTAAGCAAGATGACATCAAACTCTTGGCGCAGTTGCTGTGCGTTGATATCAACACCGATATGTGCGTTTACTTCAAACTTGACGCCCGCTTCTGCCATCAAATTGATTTTGCGATCAATAACGTCCATACCCAGTTTGAAATCCGGAATGCCAAAACGCAGCAGGCCGCCGACTTTTTCATCACGTTCAAACACAGTAACTGAGTGACCCGCGCTATTCAACTGCTCAGCTGCGGCCAAACCCGCCGGGCCAGAGCCAATGATGGCGATGGTTTTTCCAGTACGAGAACGCGGCTTTTTCGCTTTGGCATAGCCTTCGCGATAAGCCGTTTCCACGATGGTTTTTTCTATATTACAGATGGTAATGGGATCTTGGTTGATCCCGAGTACGCACGAACTTTCGCAAGGAGCAGGGCACACGCGACCAGTAAACTCGGGGAAGTTATTGGTTGAGCTTAAGATCTTCCAAGCTTCTTCCCAACTATCACGATAAACGGCATCGTTAAATTCAGGAATAATGTTACCGATAGGGCAACCGTTATGGCAAAACGGTACTCCGCAGTCCATGCAACGAGACGCTTGAGTATTAATTTTGCTACCAAACTCTTCGTTGAGGACAAACTCTTGGTTGTTTTGAATGCGAACCGTTGGATCGAGCTTTTTTGGCAGCTCGCGGCCATGTTCTAAAAATCCAGTAGGCTTACCCATTTATACGGCCTCCACTTCTTCCGTTTGTACTTGCGCAGCTGCAGCCTTGCGTTTTTGAAGAACCGCTTTGTAGTCACGCGGCATCACTTTTACCATTTGGGTAAGGTTTGCTTCAAAATTATCAAGGAATAACTGAGCCACTTCACTTCCTGTGAACTGAACATGCTTGTTGAGCATCTCACGTAGCAGATCGGTATCTTCTTGTTGCAGTGGGTCGAGATCAACCAATTCAGCGTTAAGCTTAGTTTCGAAGTCTCCATGTCGATTCCACACGTAGGCTACACCGCCGCTCATACCAGCCGCAAAGTTACGTCCTGTCGAACCGAGGATCACTGCGACTCCACCTGTCATGTATTCACAGCCGTGATCGCCGATACCTTCTACGACCACTTTAGCTCCTGAGTTACGCACGCAGAAACGTTCTCCAGCAAGGCCGCGAATATAGGATTCACCAGAAGTTGCGCCATAGAAACAGACGTTACCCACCACGATGTTATCTTGCGCAATGATGGTTGAGCGCGTGTCAGGGTAGAGCACTAACGTACCGCCAGATAAACCTTTGCCCCAATAATCGTTGGCATCACCTTCCACTTCAAACGTTACACCTTTAGCAAGGAATGCACCGAATGATTGGCCTGCAGAGCCGTTGAATTTAACTTTCATTGGCTGAGGTAGACCTTGGTCTTTATATACCTTCGATATTTCGTTCGACAGCATAGTACCCGTGCTACGGTCAGTGTTGACGATAGGGAAGACTGCGTTAACCGCTTCGCCTTTCTCAAGCGCGGGGTTGGCTACTTGAATTAGCTGACGATCTAGCACGTTTTCTAGATGATGATTTTGTTTGGTTTGGCAATAAACACCATCTTCTGCACGAGGCTCTTGAATGTACAACACTGGTGACAAATCGAGGTTTTTGTATTTCCAGTGGTTGATGTTGTCACGCACTTTCAGTTTATGCGATTGGCCAACCATTTCATCGATAGTACGGAAACCCAGTTCAGCCATGATTTCACGTAAGCCTTGCGCCATGTATTGGAAGAAGGTGACCACATCGTCTACGCGGCCATCAAAGCGCTCACGCAAGGTTTTGTTTTGTGTCGCAATCCCTACTGGGCAGGTGTTTTTATGACACTTACGCATCATGATACACCCTTCAACCACTAGTGCAGCGGTGGCAATTCCCCACTCTTCCGCGCCTAACAATGTCGCCATTGCAAGGTCACGTGGTGTTTTCATCTGACCGTCACTTTGCACCACAATGCGATTACGCAGGCCATTTTTAAGCAAGGTTTGGTGCGTTTCAGCAAGGCCGAGCTCCCAAGGTAAGCCTGTGTGACGAATCGAAGACATCGGTGATGCACCCGTGCCGCCATCATAGCCAGCAATTAATACCACATCCGCTTTGGCTTTAGCCACACCGGAGGCGATAGTACCAACCCCGGCTTCGGAAACTAATTTCACGTTGACGCGGCCGGTACGGTTCGCGTTTTTCAAATCAAAGATCAGTTGCGCCAAATCTTCGATCGAATAGATATCGTGATGCGGTGGTGGTGAAATAAGACCGACTCCCGGAGTCGAGTGGCGTGTCGCGCCTATCCAATCATCGACTTTATCACCCGGCAGTTGCCCACCTTCACCTGGTTTCGCGCCTTGAGCCATTTTGATCTGTAGTTCATCGGCATTGGTGAGGTAGTAAGAGGTCACGCCAAAACGACCAGAAGCGACCTGCTTAATTGCAGAGCGTTCCCAATCGCCATTTTCTTTGCGTTCAAAGCGTGCTGGATCTTCACCGCCTTCACCCGAGTTGGATTTCGCGCCAATACGGTTCATCGCCACGGCTAACGTTGAGTGCGCTTCGTAGGAGATTGAACCAAACGACATGGCACCGGTTGCGAAGCGTTTTAAAATACGTTCAATCGGTTCCACTTCCTCAATGGGAATCGAACTGGCTGGATTTTTAACAAAATCAAGCTGGCTACGCAGCGTGGCAGCGTTGTCGCCTTGGTCATCTACCGCTTTCGCGTATTGCTTGAACTGCACATAATCTTTGTTGCGTGTTGATTGTTGCAGCAACGAAATCGTCTCTGGGTTAAACAGGTGTTTTTCGCCACGCTGTTTCCACTGATAAACGCCGCCCACATCCAACACTTGCACTGGAACTTCGCGAGTCGGGTAGCCCACGCGATGGCGAACTAACACCTCTTTTGCGATGTCATCAATGGTCAAACCTTGGATGCGCGATACAGTGCCAGTAAAGTACTTATCTACCACTGATTTGCTGATGCCCAACGCTTCAAAAATTTGCGCACCGTGGTAAGACTGCAATGTGGAGATGCCCATTTTGGAGAAGATCTTCAGCAGCCCGCCGTTGATGCCTTTGCGGTAATTGTCAAACAGATCTTTCGCTGCAATGGTCGGGTCGAGTTTTTTGACTCGTTGTAAATCGATAATGGTTTCAATGACTAAATACGGGTTAACCGCATTTGCGCCATAGCCAATCAATGTCGCAAAGTGGTGCGTTTCACGCGCGTCGCCGGTTTCTACCACTATGTCACATTTAGCTCGTAAGCCTTTGCGGATCAGGTGGTGATGAACTGCACCGACAGCGAGCATTGCAGGGATCGCCGCATGGTTTGAGTTTACCGCGCGGTCAGTCAATAAAATAATCGAGTAACCATCGATAACCGCATCTTCTGCATATTGGCAAATGCGTTTCAGCGCGCGTTCCAATTTGCCTTGATCTTCACTGGCTTGAAATACGATATCTAAGGTTTTCGCTTGCAGATGTTCGTTATCAATAGCGCGCAGTTTCTCAAGCTCAGAGTTGGAAAGAACCGGAGATTCCAATTCGACTTTTAAGCAGTGCAGGGGGGTCTCTGTCAGTAAGTTCTGATCTTTACCGAGGTAAGTATTGAGCGACATCACCATTCTTTCACGGATCGGGTCGATCGGTGGGTTGGTGACCTGAGCAAACAGTTGCTTAAAGTAGTTGGAGAGATGCTGTGATTGATGCGAAAGCACTGCTAGAGGCCAGTCTGCACCCATAGCCGAAAGCGGTTCATAACCGGTTTTTGCCAAAGGAAGAATGATTTCATTCACCTCTTCTGAGCTGACGCCAAACGACTGTTGGCGTGACATTAGACGCTCAGGAGCAGGTTGGCTGTACTGGTTGCTCGCTTCAGGCAGTTTTTTCAAGCTGAGGAGGTTCTCTTCAACCCATTTGGCGTAGGGCTGCGCATTCGCAATGCTGTCTTTCACTTCCTCATCAGAAATGATGCGTCCTTGCTCTAAATCAGCGACAAAGATACGTCCGGGCTGTAAACGGCCACGGTATTCCACGTTCTCTGGTGCAATTTCAACCACGCCAGATTCAGAAGCCATGATCAGAAAATCATCTTTAGTCACGGTATAACGTGATGGGCGCAGGCCGTTACGGTCCAGTGTTGCGCCAACTTGTACACCATCAGTAAAACATACTGATGCTGGGCCATCCCACGGTTCCATGACGTTAGCATGGTATTGGTAAAATGCGCGGCGGGTTGGATCCATATTTTTATTTTCTTGCCACGCTTCAGGGATCATCATCATCAGGGCGTGTGGCAGGCTGCGGCCAGACAGAACCAGTAACTCTAATGCCATATCGAAGTTGGCGGAATCTGAACTGCCTTCTTGGCAAATTGGCAGCAGCATGTCGATTTCAGCTTGTGTAAACAAATCTGATTCGAGGATCGCTTCGCGCGCTTTCATCCAGTTTAAATTGCCGCGAACTGTGTTGATTTCGCCGTTGTGCGCAATGTAACGGAAAGGTTGAGCTAAGCGCCATTTAGGGAATGTATTGGTCGAAAAACGAGAATGCACCAGTGCCAGCGCGGTCACCATGGTCGGATTTTGTAGATCAAGGAAGTACTGTGGTACTTGCTCTGTAGTGAGCTGACCTTTATACACCAAGGTTTTGTAAGACATGGAGTTGATGTAAAAATCATCACCAATGTTAGATACACTTTCTAAGCATACGCGGACGGTGTAATTACGCAGAACGTACAATTTACGCTCTAATTCTGCGGGGGTGGTACTTGGGCCACCGGAGATGAAAACGTGCTCAAATTGAGGCTCAGTGCTAAGTGGGTCTGCGCCAATCATGGAGTTATCGGTTGGCAAAACGCGATAACCCAGTACTTCTAAATCGAGTCTCTTGGCGTTGCGTTCTAAAATATCACGACACTGGGCGCGTTTGTGCTCATCTCTTGGAAACAGCACCACGCCGACGCCGTACTTTTCAAACGAAGGCAGTTTTAAGCCAAGTTTAACGGTCTCTTCAAGTAAAAACTCATGGGGTTTTTGTAATAAGATACCTGCGCCATCACCAGAACATGGGTCACAGCCTTGGCCACCACGGTGTTCCATACGAGCAAGCATGTCTAAAGCTTGAGTCACAACTTGGTGAGACTTACGGTTTTTCAGGTGGGCAACAAAACCGATACCACAAGCGTCATGCTCCAATTCAGGAGTATATAGACCTCGTGAATCCTGCTCTCTATCTACCATAGATACATCCTTCCAGTTCAATTTAGACGCACGTGTGCTAAGGCATACTTAGCGATGCGACTTGTCCTTTAATTGTTATCAATCTAAACCTGCCTGTGTTGGCGGGTTCGAATCCTTTCCGTCTCTCGCCGGAAAAATATGGCGAGAAAAACATTCCTTAGTGATATTCAATTTATTTATGCCACTTGCTAGTGGTTTGTATAGGAGGGGTGCGAATATCACCGATTTTTCCACAACTATTTATGTAAGGAATATCACAAAAAATAGGGCGGATGTGTAAGTATCCTACAATTTTGTTTATAGGAATTCCAACGAAAACTCATTTTAGTCGCCCATTTTTTTCGTTAAAAATGCATGTACTGTTTAACATTGGTGCAACATTAAGCAAATAACGCTGTTTTTATGAATGTTTATTGATTTTTGTTAGGTTGGAGAGTGTTTGATACGGCTACTCTTTGTGAATTTATTTTGCAGGGATGTAATTTAGTTACATAAATCTAACTGAGATTCATTACTATCTATAAGCGGTATTTCTTCAATGCAATTACATCAATTGGTTAACACGATCGGCCAAGATCTGCAGCGCCGTTATGGCGAAAAAGTTCACAAGCTGACCCTGCATGGTGGGTTTAGCTGTCCGAATCGAGATGGCACGATTGGGCGAGGTGGTTGCACCTTCTGTAATGTCGCTTCTTTTGCTGATGAAGAAACACAAGCCCAAAGTATTGAGCAGCAATTGACAGAACGCGCTGGTGAAATCAAACGTGCCAAAAAATATCTCGCGTATTTTCAAGCTTATACCAGTACCTATGCGGAAGTGCAGGTGTTGAAAAATATGTATCAGCAAGCGCTTCAATCGGCTGACATTGTTGGGTTATGCGTCGGCACTCGGCCTGATTGTGTACCCGATGCTGTGCTCGATTTATTGGCCGATTATGTGCGACAAGGTTTTGAAATTTGGCTCGAACTGGGTTTGCAAACCGCCAATAATCAAACACTCAAACGGATCAACCGTGGTCATGATTTTGAATGTTATGCGTTGATCACTGAGCGCGCTCGAGCCTTGGGGATCAAAGTATGCACGCATCTCATTGTGGGGCTACCTAAAGAAACGCGTACTGATAATCTTCAAACCTTAAAGCAAGTCTTAGCGGTAGGCACTGATGGCATCAAGTTGCATGGGCTGCATATTGTTGAAGGCAGTACGATGGCCAAAGCGTGGCGAGCAGGAAAATTACAAGCGCCAACGTTAGAAGAGTATGTTTCCATTGCGAGTGAATTGATTCAAATGACGCCACCTGAGATCATTTATCACCGAGTCTCGTCAGCCGCCCGGCGGCCGACCCTGCTTGCGCCACTGTGGTGTGAAAATCGTTGGCTTGCGATGACCGAAATAGGCCGAGCACTTAATCAAGGTGGCGCGCAAGGCTCACGCTTAAGTCGACCGTTTGTCTATACGCTTCCAAACAGCTAAAGATTCAAGCAATTTCGCAAATCCTTGTGATTAACTTGGCTGACGAATCGACGTTAAACGCGTTAGACTAGTGGCACTGTTATTACATGGAAGTGTTTAATGAAACCCATGAAAAACCTTGCCCAGTACTATGTCGACCTATTGGTCAAACTGGGCATTCTCCGTTTCTCCATTCTTCTTGCGCTCGCTTTAGTGGCCTTGGCAGTGGTGGTGCAAGTTGGTATCACGCTGGTGCTCAATGGTTATGTTGATGATATCGACATCGTTCGTTCCGTCTTTTTTGGTTTATTGATCACGCCTTGGGCGGTCTATTTCCTTTCTGTGGTGGTCGATCAGTTAGAAGAGTCACGTCAACGTCTCTCGAAGTTGGTTTCTAAGCTCAAAGACATGCGCTCACGCGATCAAGAGCTCAATTATAAGCTTCAGCAAAATATCGAAAAACTCAACCAAGAAATTGAAGAGCGAATTAAGGCAGAGGAAGCGCGTGAAGAGGCGATGGCCGATTTAGAAAACGAGGTCTATCAACGCGAAAAAACGCAGCTTGAATTGGCAGAAAGAACCGCCTTATTGCGCTCTTTTATCGATGCCTCTCCTGATCTGATTTACTACCGTAATGCGAACGGCGTTTTTTCTGGCTGCAACCGAGCGATGGAAGAGCTAACGGGTAAGCGTGAGCATCAGTTGGTTGGGTTAACTCCGTGGGATGTCTATAGCAAAGAAGTCGCGCAACAGATCGTTGAAACTGACGAAAAAGTGTTTGCTGACAATCAAGCCATCACTTATGAGCAGTGGCTTGAATACCCTGATGGCCGCAAAAACTATTTTGAACTGCGTAAAGTCCCTTTTTATAGCAAAGATGGCCGCCACTTAGGGTTGGTGGGCTTTGGGCGAGACATTACCGAACGTAAACGCAATCAAGAGTCTTTGGAAAAAGCGAGCCGGGATAAAACCACCTTTATTTCGACCATCAGCCACGAATTGCGCACACCACTCAACGGTATCGTTGGTTTGAGCCGCATGTTGCTCGATAGCCCCATGACCCCAGAACAGCGTAAGTACATGCAGACCATTAATGTCAGTGCCATTACGTTAGGTAATATTTTCAACGATATCATTGATATGGATAAGTTTGACCGCCGGAAACTAGAACTACTGCCAGCGCCGTTGAATTTTGAAGAATTTGTTGCTGAAATTGAAAGCATCTCGGCGTTGATGGCAGAGCAAAAAGGGCTTAGGTTTGATCTCGAACGGCTCAGTGATTTACCTGTTGCGATTGAAGTGGATGCTACGCGCCTGCGTCAGGTATTGTGGAACCTGATAAGCAATGCGATGAAATTTACCAAAGAAGGTGGCGTCGTCATGACGGTCTGCGCTGACATTGAGGATAAGTTTGCGCGCATTACCATGGAAGTTGAAGACACAGGCATTGGTATACCGGAAGCTGAACTCGATAAAATCTTCGCCATGTATTACCAAGTTAAATCGGGTAAGGACAATTTACACGCTGTTGGCACGGGGATTGGCTTAGCGGTATCTCGCCAGTTAATCAACTTGATGGATGGTGATATTTCTGTGAGCAGTGAAGAAGGTTTTGGTAGCACTTTCACCGTTTCAATTCGTGTGCCTTTGGCACAAGATGCCCAATTCAAACCAACGTTACCCGTTCCTCAAAAAAGTTTAGCCATTTTTATGGTTGAAGATATTGAGCTCAATATTACAGTTGCTCGTTCTTTGCTAGAAAGTTTAGGACACACGGTTACCGTCGCTATGACAGGTGAAGAAGCCAAACAAAAATTTGTGCCGCAAGAGTACGATCTGGTTTTCCTCGACATTCAACTGCCAGACATGACCGGGTTTGATGTCGCTGCGTTTTATCGACAAACTTATGATAACCTTCCGCCACTGGTTGCATTGACCGCCAACGTATTGAAAAATAAAGCTGAATATCTAGAGAAAGGGATGGATGACGCGATCAGTAAACCATTGTCAGTACTGGCGATTCAAGAGGTGATTGCAAAATTCACCCATAGTGAGGCGATTCAACTTGCCGACGCTAAGGTTAATGCCGCCTCAGAAGAACATAGTGAGTTGAACACGCATTTGCTCGATCTTGAAATGCTGGAGTCTTATATCGATATTGTTGGCCCGAAACCTGTGCTGGAAAGTATCCAAATGTTCGAGCAGATGATGCCCAGTTACGTTGAAGTGCTAGATTCCAATATGGTAGCAAAAGATCAAGCAGGCATTGTTTCAGAAGCACACAAAATCAAGGGTGCTGCGGGTTCAATTGGTTTGAAACACATCCAAAACGTTGCACAAAAGGCACAGTCGCCAGAGCTACCTGCTTGGTGGGAAAATATTGGTGACTGGATAGATGAAATTAAAAATGGGTATCAACACGATATTCAAGTCTTGAAACAATGGTTAACTCAAAGGTAATGGTATGAAAAAAATCGGGTTGGCTTCATTAGTCATGGCGCTACTATCTGGCTGTAGTTCACCGCAAGTGAATTGGCTGCAGGACAGCAGTGCCGTGATATCAAATATCACCATTGGGTTGAAAAGTAACCTTTGGATCAATCAAATGCCTACAGCTAATGAGAGCGAAATACCTCTTGTGCATGGGACATTAAGATTGGATTCGTCGGCAATATTACCTGCCAATTTAACGATTGACGCGTTGATGGTCCAGCAAGGGGATAAGAATTGGCTGGTGGGTAGTGAATCGTTAGATTTACGGACTCAAAGTGAAGATCAATGGGAAGTGGTGTTTGAATGGCCGATGCAGCTTAATGTGGATAAGCCCGTTGATGTTGCTTTGCAATTGAGCGATGGCACAACAGCACAGTGGCTTATCGAAAAGAGCATCTTGATTGATAAAGTCTATTAGATTAGAACGGTTTTACGCAAAGCACTACTATATTACTACCTATGAAAAAAGCCCTTTAACATGAATGATATTAAAGGGCTTTTAACTATTTTGGGATAGAAGTTTAGTCTTCTAGGTCACCACAGAAGCGGTAGCCTTCGCCATGAATTGTGGCGATGATCTCTGGCGTACCTGATACTGATTCAAAGTGTTTACGGATACGACGAATCGTCACATCTACTGTTCTGTCGTGTGGTTTCAATTCACGGCCAGTCATCTTTTTAAGCAAATCTGCGCGAGTTTGGATTTTTCCTGGGTTCTCACAGAAGTGCAGTAAAGCGCGGAATTCTGAGCGAGGAAGCTTGTAGCCTTCACCATCCGGATTCACTAAAGAGCGGCTATTGATATCCAATACCCAACCGTTGAACTCATATTTTTCCACACTGCGTTTCTCTTCTTGAGTCGTATTGGTATTCATTGAACGACCTAGAAGATTACGAGCACGAATTGTCAGTTCACGTGGGTTAAATGGTTTGGTGATGTAGTCATCAGCCCCGATCTCTAAACCGAGGATTTTATCAACTTCATTATCACGACCAGTCAAAAACATCAGTGCAACATTAGCCTGTTCACGAAGCTCACGAGCTAACAGAAGGCCGTTTTTACCTGGTAAATTGATGTCCATAATGACCAAGTTAATGGGGTTATCAGACAGCACATGGTGCATCTCTTCACCGTTACTGGCCTCAAAAACAGCGTATCCCTCTGCTTCAAAAATACTCTTAAGAGTGTTACGAGTTACTTGCTCATCTTCAACGATAAGAATCTGCGGGGTTTGCATTGGCGGTACCTAAACTTGTGAAAAAATTGTGCTAATAGAATTGATTGTAGGCAAAAAATTGCAACATACAGGTAATCTGCTGCCGATAATAAACTAAAGTTTTGAAAAAAACACTTACTTCAGTTGCCCGCCGTCCTTAGGCATATCTTGCATTGAGGTCTCCATACCCTCGGTGTTCTACTAGTCTTTAAGGCGGATTCTATAATGTTAACAGCATGCTAACAACGGCAGAATGTTAATTCCAATCACTTTGTTGATTTACATCAAGAGTTCTAATGTAACAAATATTAATCGTCTTAAGCAGTTGTAAATTTACACCACATTACCCATGCAAATAGCATGCTTTTTGGGGATTTTCGCTGGGGATGGTAGCATTAGGCGCAATGGGCTTTACCTCACATGGAAATTTACCAGCAAAGAACTTGTTAACTCGATACTTGTCAAAAAATGGGAATTGCGTAAAGAATCAACGTTTACAGCGGGGGATATCGCACTATTATGGGTGTCACCAATATGAATATTCAGTCTTTTAAATGCAGTTGGCCGCCAAGTTATGCTCATTCTCAGCGGGTTTTTCTTTGCATCGTTTGTATGAATAGGTGAGTAAAGTATCTGGCATTATGGTTGATTGAGCTGTGGTTTTACAGCGCGTCTAATGTGTCAGATGAAAATAATAAACAATAATCAAGGAAGAAGGATGATAGATATCACACCAGATATTTGCGATAAATTTGAATCGCAAATCAATATATTGGATTTGCCTTTGCAAACTTTTGGTTTAAGGAGTGCTTTTTGGGGGCAAATTGTCACCGTGCGTTGCTATCACGATAACTCTAAAGTTCGTGACGTATTAAGCCAAAATGGTAAAGGGAAAGTTTTAGTCGTCGATGGTAACGGTTCGTGTCAAAGAGCCTTATTGGGTGACCAACTGGCGATCATGGCGATTGAAAACGGTTGGGAAGGGGTCATCATTTATGGAGCGATACGCGATGTTGCTGCGTTATCGCAAATGGATTTAGGCGTGAAAGCGTTAGCGAGTTGTCCACTTAAGACCGATAAGAGAGGTGCAGGCGAAATTAATGTGACGCTGACTATCCTCAACCAGATGATTCAGCCGGGTGACTATGTTTATGCCGATTGGAATGGTGTTTTAACGTCAACTCAAGCGCTAGACTGGCACTAGAATCTGAAACCCACCCCAAATTGAACGCCTTGTTGCCACTCTTGATAATCAAGGGTGGCATGTAAATCAACGTTTTCTGACAGTTGAAGTCGGCTAGATAGCTCCGCCGCCATAGCATCGGCACTGCTCGTATCATTCGGATTACTGGCGGCTGACCGTAAGGTGCTTTTTAGTGATAATTTTGGGGTTAGCTGGTAGCTAAGGCCACTTAAAAAACCACTTTCGGAGCCGTAGTCGGAATTATTTATCCTCGCTCCAATGTACAGATCTAAATTGTCAAAAAGGTTATAAGAATAACCGCCATCAATAGTCCAACTATCAAATTGTTGACCATCACTTTCGCTTGAAAGAAATAATCGATGTGGAGATTGGCTCTGTGAAGAAGGAAGTGCAGGTAAGGTATTGGCCATGCTAGATAAAGAGACAAGCAGAAATAAACATAGTGCAACTTTTAGTTTCATCTGCCTCTCCTTATTCTTGTTTTGAGTTACTGCGTCCACTGCGGTAACAACAATTAAAGCACAAATTTCACACGATGACAGCGTTATGTATATAGCATTTTGTTATTTGCTTATGTGTAAAATGGTTGCACTTAATGTGCAATAAGTATCTTAGTTGTGTTGTGTTTTTTAATTTGATTAATTCGGAATGACTATAAAAAATAGCAGATTTTCATTGACTAATGATCACGAAGTAAGGTAAACGTAAAGGCAATTAAACACACGAGTATTTAAATTTTTCTATGTTACAGCGCAGCCTAGTAGTAATGACAACCACCATTATTATTACCGACATGACACATGTTGGGGCGGGCCGCTGAGCGAAAAGTTTTTACAAAAAAGGCCTGTATCCCACCAGATACAGGCCTTTTTTTATACCAATTTGAACTGTTTTGGAGGAAGGGATGCGAGTATTAAAGTTTGGAGGTTCATCGTTAGCCGATGCTGATCGTTTTTTAAGGGCGGCAGATATCATCGTTAACAATGTACAGCAAGAAGAAGTCGCCGTTGTGCTCTCTGCACCGGGAAAAACCACCAATAAATTAGTGGCAGTTATTGAGAGTGCTTTGCGTAATGGCGAAGCAGAACGCCAAATAGCGGAGCTTGAATTCTCATTTTTCGATCTACTCGCTGGCATCAAAGCACAATTGCCTAATGTGGATTCGGCCGCTTTTGACAATCAAGTAAAAACGTCACTTTCTCAGCTGCGTCAATTTGTACACGGCATTAATTTACTCGGTATGTGCCCAGACAACGTCAATGCGCGCATTATCAGTAAAGGTGAGCGAGTTTCTATCCAACTGATGAAAGCGGTACTTGAAGCAAAAGGACAAGCGGCTGCATTGATTGACCCAGTACAATATCTTTTTGCTAAAGGTGAGTACCTTGAGGCAATGGTCGATGTTGAGATCTCCACGCAAAATTTCAAACAAAATCCACTTCCGCAAGCGCATGTTAATATTATGCCGGGTTTCACGGCTGGTAATGAAAAGGGTGAATTGGTCTGTCTAGGCCGTAATGGCTCGGATTATTCTGCGGCTGTGCTTGCGGCATGTTTACGTGCAGATTGTTGTGAGATTTGGACCGATGTCGATGGCGTTTATAACTGTGACCCACGTTTGGTTGCGGATGCTCGTTTATTAAAATCACTCAGCTACCAAGAAGCGATGGAGCTTTCGTATTTTGGCGCGTCAGTGTTACATCCCAAAACCATTGCACCGATTGCACAATTTCATATTCCGTGTCTTATCAAAAATAGTTTTAATCCTCAAGGCGCAGGCACGCTGATTGGTCAAGATACTGGTGAAGATAAGCTGGCTATCAAAGGTATTACTACACTCAATAATTTGACTATGGTCAACGTCTCCGGCCCTGGCATGAAAGGCATGGTCGGCATGGCTAGCCGTGTGTTTGGCGCGATGTCTGCCGCAGGCGTTTCTATTGTGCTGATTACACAATCCTCTTCAGAATACAGCATCAGTTTCTGTATTGAGGCGCAAGATAAAGCCCTTGCCAAAAGAGCATTATCGGAAGCGTTTGAACTGGAATTAAAAGATGGCCTACTTGAGCCTGTCGAGTTTATGGATGACGTTGCGATTGTCACTCTGGTTGGTGACGGCATGCGCACTTCGCGCGGAGTGGCTTCTCAATTTTTCTCATCGCTGGCTGAAGTTCACGTCAATATTGTTGCCATTGCACAAGGCTCTTCCGAGCGAGCTATTTCGGCGGTGATCCCAGAAGATAAAATTTCAGAAGCGATCAAGGCTTGTCATGAAAATCTCTTCAATTCTAAGCATTTCTTGGATGTGTTTGTGGTCGGTGTTGGCGGTGTCGGAGGCGAATTAGTTGACCAAATTCATCGTCAGCAAGCCAAACTAGCCGATAAAGGAATTGTGATTCGAGTGTGTGGCCTTGCGAATAGTAAGGCACTATTGCTGGATAGCGAAGGCTTGCCGCTGGAGCATTGGCGTGATCGAATGCATAGCGCGAGTGAAGAATTTAGCCTCGCAAGGCTCATCTCTCTAGTGCAGCGTAACCATATCATTAACCCTGTCTTAGTTGATTGTACTTCCAGTGAAGTGATCGCCAACCAGTACGCCGAATTTTTGGCTGCGGGTTTTCATGTTGTGACGCCTAATAAAAAAGCCAATACCGCAAGCATGGCCTACTATCACCAGCTGCGTGAAGTGGCGCGCAACTCGCGCCGTAAACTGATGTACGAAACGACGGTTGGTGCTGGTTTACCTGTGATTGAAAACTTGCAAAATCTCATTGCCGCTGGTGATGAGTTGGAAAAATTCAGCGGTATTTTATCTGGCTCTCTCTCGTTTATTTTCGGCAAACTGGATGAAGGTATGACACTTAGTCAAGCTACGCAGCTAGCTAAAGACAAAGGTTTTACTGAGCCTGATCCTCGTGATGATCTGTCGGGAATGGATGTGGCTCGTAAGCTGTTAATTTTAGCTCGTGAGGCGGGAATGCCTTTAGAACTGGATGACGTAAAAGTCGATCTTGCTTTGCCGCCGGGTTTCGATATTTCGGGTACAGTTGAAGAGTTTATGGCGCGCTTGCCGCAAGCTGATGCTTATTTCCAAGAGCTATCCACTAAGGCTGCCGCCGAAGGTAAGGTATTACGTTATGTTGGTGAAATATCAGAAGGTCAATGCAAGGTGAAAATTGCAGTGGTCGATGAAAATGACCCAATGTTTAAAGTCAAAGATGGTGAGAATGCACTGGCGTTTTATAGCCGTTATTATCAACCGATTCCATTGGTGTTGCGTGGTTATGGGGCGGGTACAGAAGTAACAGCAGCAGGGGTGTTCTCTGATGTGATGCGCACCTTAGGTTGGAAGTTAGGGGTTTAATTGATGAGTTCAAGTGACATGAGTGTGGTGGTGTATGCTCCAGCTTCAATTGGTAATGTGAGCGTTGGGTTTGATGTTTTAGGGGCGGCCGTGTCGCCAATTGATGGCAGTTTATTGGGGGATCGTGTTGAAGTTAAAGCGGGCAGCGAACCTTTTGTACTCGAAACTGCAGGTCGCTTTGTCGACAAGCTGCCTGAAGATCCAAAGCAGAATATTGTTTACGATTGCTGGCTTGTTTTTGCCAGAGAGCTTGAAAAAAAGAGCATTGCAGTAAAGCCGTTGCAAATGACGTTAGAAAAAAATATGCCGATTGGTTCAGGTTTAGGTTCCAGTGCTTGTTCAATTGTTGCAGCTTTAGATGCGTTGAACCAGTTTCACGGTAACCCACTTAATCAGACTGAGCTTTTAGCGCTGATGGGTGAAATGGAAGGTAAAATTTCAGGCGGTATACATTATGATAACGTTGCCCCCTGCTACTTAGGCGGCGTGCAATTGATGCTTGAAGAGCTAGGCATCATCAGCCAAGAAGTGCCTTGTTTTGACGATTGGTATTGGGTAATGGCGTATCCTGGGATTAAAGTTTCCACAGCCGAAGCGCGAGCGATCTTACCTTCACAATATCGTCGACAGGACATCATTGCGCATGGCCGTCATCTCGCAGGTTTCATTCATGCTTGCCACTCAGGTCAGCCTGAGCTAGCGGCTAAACTGATCAAAGACGTGATTGCTGAACCGTATCGTGAGAAACTTCTGCCCGGCTTTTCGGATGCGCGTAAATACGCTGCATCAGCCGGAGCGCTCACCACTGGCATTTCCGGCAGTGGCCCAACACTGTTCAGTATTTGCAAAGAAAAAGAGGTTGCCGAGCGAGTTGCTCGTTGGCTTGAACAACATTATGTACAAAATGAAGAAGGATTCGTCCATATTTGTCGCTTAGACAAAAATGGCTCGACCGTTACAGGAAGTGCTCTATGAAGCTTTACAACATAAAAGAAAATGATGAACAAGTCTCTTTTGGCCAAGCCGTACGCCAAGGATTAGGACGCAATCAAGGGCTGTTTTTCCCAGCAGAGTTGCCTCAGTTTGAAGATATTGACGCGTTACTAGCCGAAGATTTTATCTCTCGTAGTACAAAAATTCTCAGCGCCTTGATTGGTGATGAATTACCCGCAGAGCAAGTGAATGCGATGGTTGATGCGGCTTTTCAGTTTCCAGCACCGATTAAGCAAGTGAAAGACGGCATTTATGCTCTAGAGCTTTTCCACGGCCCAACGCTGGCATTTAAAGATTTTGGTGGTCGCTTTATGGCGCAGTCACTGGCCGCCGTTTCAAATGGTGGACAGATCACCATTTTAACCGCGACTTCTGGTGATACTGGCGCAGCGGTGGCTCATGCCTTTTATGGAATGCCCGACATCAAGGTCGTGATACTTTACCCTAAAGGTAAGATCAGCCCGTTACAGGAAAAACTCTTCTGCACTCTGGGCAACAATATTCACACTGTCGCGATAAATGGTGACTTTGATGCTTGCCAAGCGTTAGTTAAGCAGGCTTTTGATGACGCCAAGCTTCGCCAAGAGATCGGTTTAAACTCTGCAAATTCAATCAATATCAGTCGTTTAATGGCACAAATTTGCTACTACTTTGAGGCCGCATCACAATTAAGCAAAGCTCAGCGTGAAAACTTAGTCATCTCTGTACCGAGTGGCAACTTTGGCAACCTAACCGCTGGTCTGTTGGCAAAAGCATTGGGCTTACCTATCAAGCGTTTTATCGCGGCAACCAATGCCAATGATACCGTTCCTCGTTACTTAGAAACGGGTCAATGGGATCCAAAACCCACTGTCGCGACCACATCGAATGCGATGGATGTGAGTCAGCCGAACAACTGGCCGCGCATCGAAGAGCTTTGTCGCTTAAAGGGCTGGGGGCTAGATACCTTAGGTAAAGGTGCGGTATCTGATGCACAAAGTGCGGATTCAGTTCGTGAACTTTACGCGCAAGGTTATTTGTGTGAACCGCATGGTGCCATTGCGTATCGAGTTTTGGATGAGCAGTTACAAGCGGGAGAAACGGGGCTATTTTTGTGTACTGCGCACCCTGCCAAATTTAAAGAAGTCGTTGACGATGTGCTAGGCACTGACATTGAATTACCAGCTCCTCTTGCAAAACATGCAGTGATGGCGTTGCTTTCTGAAGAGTTAGACAATGATTTTGACGCTCTAAAAACGGTGTTAAGACGCGTTCAGCCTTAAAGAGATCCTGATTTCATCTTATTGAAGTCAGGATGATATTCCTCTAACGATAAAAATGGCGCTCATTGAGCGCCATTTTTGGATATAAATATTCTCATCAACGCTATGATTATAGCGTCTCAGTGAAGGTACGTGCGATAACGTCACGTTGCTGTTCTTGAGTCAATGAGTTGAAACGAACAGCGTAACCAGAAACACGAATCGTCAGTTGCGGATACTTCTCAGGGTGTGCAACGGCATCTTCAAGAGTTTCACGCTTAAGAACGTTCACATTTAGGTGCTGACCGCCTTCGATGCGAGGTGCTGTTTCAATCGCAACTTCACGGCTTTCATACTCACCAAGGTCGCTGACCGCGATAACTTGATCTGCTTGGTAGCCTGCGTTAGCGGCAACGCAACGTGCTTCATTCTTTTCGTTATCGAGTAACCAGATAGAATTTAGTAGGTTGTCGTTTGCTGCTTTTGTAATTTGAATGCCTTGAATCATCACTATCTCCTAGTCCACTTAAGTGGCGTTATTGGTGTTTATTTTCTAACTTTGTTGAGTTGGTTATTATATAGCTAATATCCTTAAAA
>NZ_NDIM01000242.1:0-18855 GCF_002241375.1 Vibrio sp. V19_P1S1T109
GGCTTACACTCCACTCTCCCACAGACAGCGCATGCGCGCCCCTGATAGTCAAAATAAATTCAGTGCTTAATAAGAACTTATTAAATAAGGCCTAGAATTAAGTTACCATTCAACACATTGTAAGAATCCTAAGTAGGGGGAAACCATGGCCGAGCAAATTGAATTTGATCAAGCTCACCTAACCCTCCAAGAAGTCAGCGAAGCTTTAGAAAATGGTCGTTTTGTCCATGTCCGTCGCCAATTGCAGGACATGGAGCCAGAAGATATTGCTCACCTCTTAGAAGCCTCTCCACGTAAAAGCCGGGAGGTGTTATGGCAACTCACCGACCCAGAAGACTACGGTGAAATCCTTGATGAGCTCAACGAAGACGTCAAAGATGCCCTAGTTTCCAAAATGGCACCCGAAAAACTGGCAGAAGCGACCGAAGGCATGGACACCGATGACGTGGCTTATGTACTGCGTAGCTTGCCAGATGACGTGTCACGCGAAGTGCTTTCGCAGATGGACAGCGCTGATCGCCAGCGCGTTGAAACCGCGCTCTCCTATTCAGAGGAAACAGCCGGCGGGATCATGAATACCGACGTGATCACCATTCGTGGTGACGTTGATATTGACGTGGTTTTACGCTATTTACGCATGCGCGGCGATCTACCCGAAGCAACCGATGCACTTTACGTGATTGACGATGAAAGTAAGCTGATTGGGCATCTCTCACTCACCACCTTGCTGACCACGCAACCGGATATTCCAGTAAGTGAAGTCATGGATGATGCCGATGAGGCGATTTTGGTCACCACCAGCGACTCAGATGTTGCCAGCCTGTTTGAACGTCGCAACTGGGTGTCCGCGCCTGTGGTGGATGAAAACCAGCACTTGGTCGGTCGGATCACCATTGATGACGTCGTTGACATCATTCGTGAAGATGCCGAACACTCAATGATGAGCATGGCTGGTATGAACGATGACGAAGATACCTTTGCGCCGGTAGTCAAATCCGCACGTAAACGGACTATCTGGCTTGGGGCAAATGTTTTGGCCGCCCTCGCCGCTGCTTCTGTTTCCAACATGTTTGAAGCAACACTGGATCAAATGGCCGCCATTGCCGTGCTAATGACCATTGTGCCCTCAATGGGTGGTGTCGCTGGTAACCAAACTGTGGCCTTGGTCATTCGTGGTTTAGCATTGGGACATATCGGTGACAGTAACCAACGTGAATTGCTATTCAAAGAAGCCGCGATCGGTTTTTTAAATGGCATCATGTGGGCCACCATTATTGGCGGCATTGTGGTGGCATGGAAAGGCAATTGGATGCTTGGCGGCATCATTTCCGCAGCAATGATGGCCAACCTACTCATTGCCGGGATCGCCGGCGTCACCATCCCAATTTTACTGAAAAAAATGAAAATCGACCCGGCTCTTGCTGGCGGAATGGCGTTAACAACCGTCACCGATGTGGTTGGGCTTTCTGTCTTTCTCGGCTTGGCGACCATTTTGATGTAGCCATATTTTGATGTAACCCGATAGTGATACATACCCAAACCACCCATAAAAAAAGCTTGGTTGTTATACCAAGCTTTTTCATATTCAGCTTAAGCGATTATTCGCCCGCAATTTTCATCGATTCAAGTAAAATAGACCCGGTTTGGATTTGCGAGCGTGTTTCGACATCACTCCCTACCGCCACCATTTGCTGGAACATATCTTTCAAATTACCCGCGATAGTAATCTCAGATACAGGGTATTGAATCACACCGTTTTCAACCCAGAAACCAGCGGCGCCACGCGAATAATCACCTGTCACTGCATTAACACCTTGGCCCATCACTTCAGTGACTAACAAGCCTGTGCCTAACGCTTTAAGCATCTGCTCAAAATTTTGTCCTGTGGATTGAACATACCAGTTATGGATGCCACCCGCGTGACCAGTTGGAGTCATCTTCATTTTACGAGCGGCATAGCTGCTCAGAAGATAAGTAGAGAGCACACCATCGGTAATGATTTGGCGGTCTTGCGTAAATACCCCTTCACTATCAAATGGGCTTGATGCCAACGCACGTAATACATGGGGTTTTTCGGCAATATTGAACCAATCGGGTAAAATTTTCTCGCCTAACTTATCAAGTAAAAAGGAAGATTTACGATACAAGCTGCCACCACTGATCGCCATCACCAAATGGCCAATCAAACCTGTCGCTACATCTGCGGCAAACATCACCGGAACTTTGCCCGTCTTCAGTTTTTTTGCATCTAAACGGCTGATGGTTTTTTCTGCGGCTTGTTGCCCGACCAGCTCTGGCGACCATAAATCGTCGCGGTGACGTGCAACGGTATAGCTATAATCACGCTCCATCTCACCATTTTTACCCTCACCAATCACGCAGCAGCTAATGCTATGACGGCTAGAGGCATAACTCGCGAGCAAACCATGGCTATTACCATACACTTTCACACCGTAATGGCTGTCATAACTTGCGCCATCACTTTGTTTGATCTTGTTGCTGTAAGCTAACGCTTTCTCTTCTGCAGCAATGGCAATTTTAGCGGCCATGTCCGGGTTAGGTTCATCGGGATGGAAGAGATCTAAATCAGGAATATTTCGCACCATTAACTCTTTAGGTGCAGGGCCTGCATAAGGATCCTCAGAAGTGTAAAGCGCAATATCAAGCGCTGCAGCGACCGTCTGCGCAATTGCTTTTTCACTGAGATCTGACGTCGACGCACTGCCTTTACGTTGCCCACGATACACAGTGATGCCTAATGCCCCATCACTGTTAAATTCTACGTTTTCAACTTCACACATTCGCGTCGAAACACTCAGGCCGGTACTTTTGGTGATCGCCACTTCGGCAGCATCAGAACTGAGCGCAGCCATCTCTAATGCCTTGGCAACCGCCGCTTCAAGTTCGATGCGCTGCTGAGCAACTTGTTGTTTTACGTCCATATCTCATCAATTATTAGCAAACAATGTCATTAGGATAACAAGAATTTCGCTTTCTCCCCACGATTCTTGCTAAAATAGCTGACATACATAACTCAATAGATGAAGAAAATGGCGCGTAAGAATCAAAAAGCTCCTTGGGAAGAAGAAGAGGAGATCATTTGGGTTAGCAAAACCGAAATGAAAAACGACATGACTGAGCTACAAAAACTGGGTGAAGAGCTGGTTGCTCTGAAGCCGTCTCAGTTAGCAAAAATCCCGATGTCTGAAGATTTGATGGATGCCATCAAAGATGCTCAGCGTTTTAGCATGGAAGCCAGACGCCGCCAACTGCAATACATTGGTAAAATGATGCGTACCATCGATGCCGAACCGATTCAAGCGGCATTGGATAAACTGCGCAATAAGCATTCACAAAATACCGCCATGCTGCACAAGCTCGAACAGATGCGTGATCGTATTGTGGAGAAAGGTGACAGCGCGATTGAAGATGCGATGGCACTCTATCCAGAGATGGATCGTCAACGTCTGCGCCAATTAGCGCGTCAAGCAAATAAAGAGAAAGCCAACAGCAAACCACCAAGAGCATCACGAGAGATTTTCCAAGTGCTCAGAGAGCATAACGATAAGTCAGTTTAACCTGTCATAATGCTGATTAGACGCAAAAACCTCACCTAAACGTGTGAGGTTTTTTTTATTCCCCCGCACGCACAAAATCACTGAGCTGCGCGTCTGCGTGTTGCGCGGAAAGTGCCTCAATGCGATCACTCACTAACACATGTCCTTGAGCCATAAACGCAAAATGGCTCGCAATCGCTTTGGCATCACTAATATGGTGCGTCACCATCACAACAGTGATCTCTCTTTCTGCGGCTAACTGCTTAACCAAAAGCAGCATCTCTTCTCTGAGTAGCGGATCCAAGGCGGAAAAGGGCTCATCCAGCAGCCAGATAGGATGTGGTTGTACAAAACAGCGCGCCAGAGCAACTCGTTGACGCTGCCCCCCTGAGAGCTGCTCAGGCAAGCGATCAAGTAGCGCTACCAAACCCACTTGCTGCGCGGCGCACTCAACTAACGCCTTTTGCGAAGTGGTTAATTTCAGCCCCGGATGTAACCCAAGGCTAATATTTTCACGCACAGTGAGATGGGCAAAAAGATTGTGCTCTTGAAACAGCATCGAAAAAGGACGCAAGTGTGGCTCCTGCCCAAGTAAGGATTGCCCTTGCACTTGGATATCGCCGCTTTTCGGTGCAATAAAGCCCGCAACTAAGCTCAGTAAAGTCGACTTACCCGCGCCACTTGGCCCCATCAAAGAGAGAATCGCCCCTCGCGGTACAGAGAGCGAAAATTCAAACCACTCCTGTTGATACTCATAATGTACGGCCTTGAGTTCTAACATTGCTTTACCTTTGAATGTGAGTGAAATAACCGCTCAATGAGGGCAAAACACCCTACACTGAGTAGCAACAGCGTAAGAGAAACCACCGCCGCCGCTTGCATTTGGTAACTGCCCAGCAGTTGGAACAGGTAAAGCGGTAAGGTTCTAAACTCTTGGCTACCAAATAGAGCAATCGCACTTAAATCCCCCATTGAGAGCAAAAAGCTGATCGCAAAGGCATGCGCTAAGGGTTTACGCAACGCACGCAGCTCAATCACTTGCAAACGCTGCCACCCTTTAATGCCAAGGCTGGCACATAACCATTGATATTGCTGCGCGATATGCAGCATAGGTTGCGCCAATGTTTTCAACACATATGGCAATGCCATTAATCCATTGACGAAAAAAACCACCCAATACGCTAGGCTAAATGCATCGGTCCAGATACGCAGTAACAGAAAAAGCCCGGTGCTGATAACAAGCCCTGGCGTGACCAAAATAATCGCGCCAATCAACTCTAGTTGGTCCGCCTTACGGTTGTGCTGCTGCAGGCGCCAAGCGCGAGTCGTGATGAGTATGGCAACACCAACCGAAACAGCAACCACGCTTGCCAATAACGCCACTTGTAGTGAAGCCCAAAGCGCACGCCAGAATTGCTCATCGCTCAAGACGTGAAAAAGCTGCGAATTTAAACCGCTCAAGATGACCATCACCAGCGGCGGAAGTACTAACAGCAGCGCAAGAAAGATCCACGCGCCGTCCCAACATTGCGCTTTTCGATTGTCTCGACTAACCACATAATCACTCGCTTGACGCCCTGTGGTTATTGCTAACGGCTTCGCTAGACGTGAAATGGATAGAGACAGCAGCCCGCATAACAGCATCTGCCACAGCGCAAGCAGCGCGCCCGCTTGTAAATCAAAATCAAATTTGATCGCTTGATAAATCGCCAGCTCAATCGTGGTTGATTTAGGCCCGCCGCCAAGTGCCATCACAGTGGCAAAACTGGTAAAACAGAGCATGAACACCAAACCACAGACATGAGGAAGCTGCTGACGCAAACGCGGCCATTCAACCCAACGAAATTTGTGCCAATGACTCATACCAAGATGCGCGCATAACTTATGCTGCTCAGCCGGGATCGACTCTAACGCTTGCAGCAATAAACGGCTGGCATACGGGAGATTAAAAAACAGATGCGCCAGTAAAATACCGTTTAATCCGTAAATGGAAAACGGCAGTTTGCTATCAAACCACGCGAGCAGCGAGGCGAGCAGACCACTATTACCATAAATGGCCAACAAACCAAATACGCCCACCAGCACTGGAAGTACTAAGGTCGTTGCAAACAATTTGATCAGCAGCGCGCGTCCCCAAAATCGACGACGGTAAAGTGCGTGAGCAACAGGAATAGCGAAGCCAACACTGAGCAGCATCGACAAGCTGGCTTGGTAAAAACTAAATTGAGTAACATGGCGATAATACGGGTCTTGCCATAGGTGCATCACATTTAAGCTGGGTGCTTGTAACAGCAACGCCGCTAACGCACTGATGACAAAGGTCGCGACAAGCATCGCGACCCCAATGCCTATTTTAGGAATAGCATTCAAACTTTATCGAACCTTAAAACGTTAAGACGGTTTGCCACTCACGGATCCACGCTTTACGTATCTCAGACACCTCTTGTGCGCTAAAGGTAAGCGCCTTTGGTGGCACAGCCAGCGTTTCAAAACCTTTCGGTAGCGCGACAGACGTCACAGGATACATCCAGTTTCCGGTTGGCATCACCGACTGAAATTGATCACTTAAAATAAAGTGCATGAACTCATCGGCCAATTTGCCGTTATCACTATGTTTTACTTTCGCAGCCACTTCCACTTGCATGTAGTGTCCTTCTGCAAAATCGGCAGCCGCGTACTTGGCGTCATTTTCCGCAATCAAATGATAGGCTGGAGAGGTGGTGTAAGAGAGCACCAGATCGGACTCACCTTTTAGAAACATCGCATAGGCTTCTGACCAACCTTTGGTGACTGTCACCGTCTTATTGGCGAGCTGTTGCCATGCTAAATTGGCTTTCTCACCATAGACAGATTTCATCCACAGCAGCAAACCTTGACCGGGTGTTGAAGTACGCGGATCTTGATAAATCACTTTAAGGTCATCGCGCTTTTCTACCAACTCTTTTAAGCTTTTCGGTGGGTTTGCTAATTTCTCTTTATTGTAAACAAAGGCAAAATAGCCGTAATCATAAGGAACAAATGTTTCATCACTCCAACCACCGGGTAGCGTGACTTGGCCCGTCTCGACATTATGATTTGCCAATAAGCCAGTCTGTTTGGCCTCGGCCATTAAGTTGTTATCTAAACCGAGTACGATGTCTGCTTTACTGTTATTACCTTCAAGACGTAAACGGTTTAGGATCGATACCCCATCATCGAGTGCCACAAACTGAAGATCGCAAGCGCATTGTGCTTCGAATGCTTTTTCAATCGCCGGTCCCGGGCCCCATTCTGATGCGAACGAGTCATAGGTATAAACGGTAAGGATATTGTCAGCGGCATGCGCTGAAAAAGAGGTGATGGTAGCAAGTGCAATGGTATTAAGAGTGGTGTTCAACTGGTCGCTCTCCTTGGTTGAGCGGCACAGGCTTGAGGAGGATGAGAATATTCCATTATTCCTATTCTGAGATCCTAACCCAATTCCTACGCCAGCATTATCTGGTTCAGGTTTACGGGTCCCAAGCTCATGCTTGATCTCAGCAGCATTCATTGAGATGAATGATTTGCTCCCCGTTGAGTGAGGTGGATTGTAATTGGAATTAACGCAATAAGCTACACCGTTGGGCGTGAGTCATATCCCCAACGCGGCACAAGCCCTTGTTCAACGCCTAAATGGTCTAAAATACGCGCCACCATAAAATCGACCAAGCCTTCAATTGACTGCGGCTGATGATAAAAACCGGGGGCAGCGGGCATAATGGTGACGCCCATTTGCGACAACTTGAGCATGTTTTCTAAATGTAAGGTGGAAAACGGAGTTTCGCGCACCACTAACACCAGTTGGCCACGCTCTTTCATCACAACATCGGCAGCACGTTCGATCAAATTATCGGACATGCCATGGGCAATCGCCGCAACGCTGCCTGCCGAACATGGGCACACCACCATCTGTTTTGGCGCGGCAGAGCCCGAAGCCACTGGTGAGAACCACTCTTCTTTGCCGCACACGACAAGCTGTGAGGCATCGCAGTGTAAATGTTCCACTAACGCTGCTTTGGCTCCCTCAGTCCCACTGGGCAACTTCAAACCGTGCTCGGTTGCAAGCACAACGCGCGCGGCCGAAGAGATCAGCAGATACACTCGGTAATCTGCAGCCAATAAACACTCCAACAGACGAAGTCCGTAAGGAGCACCTGAAGCGCCAGTAAAGGCTAAAGTGATGGCTTTCTGTTTTGTTGTCATAACTCTCTATTTCGTTTGTGTCGCTGGCATTACATGGCTTGATTTAATGCAAGTAGGAGCTTGTTATGAATACCTTCAAAGCCACCATTGCTCATCACCAAAATGTGATCGCCCGGCTGGGCTTCCTGCGCAATTTGCGCGACGAAAGCATCAATATCATCATTCACTTGCGCTGGTTGTGAGCATTGGTCAGCCACATCCTGCACCGACCAAGCAAGATTGTTCGGCTGATAGAGATAAACTGAATCGGCTTGCTGTAATGACGCCGCTAAAGTTTGCTTATGCACGCCCAACTTCATCGTAGCCGAACGAGGCTCTAAAACCGCGATAATTTTCTGATCGCCTACCTTGTTACGTAAACCACCCAAAGTAAGTTCAATGGCCGTTGGATGATGAGCAAAATCGTCATACAACGTAATACCGTTCACTTCGCCTTTAAGCTCTAAACGACGTTTGGTATTGATAAATTTGCCCAAAGCTTGACAGGCTAAATCTGGAGTGACCCCTACGTGACGCGCCGCGCCAATCGCCATTAAGGCGTTATCGACATTATGATCGCCAACCAAATCCCAAGTTACGCGCCCCACACGTTCATTGTCAAAGAACACATCAAATTGCGAACCATCACGCGTGATTTTTTCAGCTTTCCACTGCGCTTGCTCACCGGTAAACTCAGTTTCGCTCCAGCAGCCACGTGCGAGAACATCCGCTAATGCGCGCTCTTTTTGCGGAGCAAAAATACGGCCATTGCCCGGAACAGTGCGCACTAGATGATGAAATTGGCGCTTAATCGCTTCAAGATCGTCAAAAATGTCCGCATGATCAAACTCTAAGTTATTCAACACTAAAGTGCGTGGGTGATAATGGACAAACTTAGAACGCTTATCGAAAAAAGCGCTGTCATATTCATCGGCTTCAACCACAAAAAACATGCTTTCGCCCAAACGCGCAGAAATGCCAAAGTTGCCAAGTACGCCTCCCACCAAAAAGCCCGGTTGGTAACCGCAATCTTCTAAGATCCACGCCAACATGCTCGACGTGGTGGTTTTACCGTGTGTACCAGCCACCGCAAGGACCCAGCGGTCATGTAACAGGAACTCTTGCAACCATTGCGGGCCAGAGGTGTAACGCAAGTTGTGGTTCAGCACATATTCAACACACGGATTGCCGCGACTCATGGCGTTGCCAATCACCACCAAATCAGGCTTGGGCTCTAATTGAGCAGGGTCAAAGCCTTCGATAATCTCGATCCCTTGAGACTCCAATAACGTACTCATCGGTGGGTAAACGTTGGCGTCGCTGCCGGTAACTTTATGACCTAATTGCCGTGCTAAAACGGCAACACCGCCCATAAACGTACCGCAAATCCCAAGAATGTGAATATGCATAAATCCTAGCCTCGCACATGGCGTTGTGAGTGATTGCCTCCATTATCACCATCCATTTAAGAAAAGCGAGCATGTTTGCAACTTCTAAAAAGTCGACAAACAAATTGAGATCTCAATCTGTTACTTCATTACCATTAAAAAGATCTAAGCCCTAAAATCGCAGTGTTACCCAAACGTTATCAAATGGGTGCCTCGTTTCGGCCGACATCCCAACAAGAGGATGCGTTGTGAAACAATCACTTCCCCCTATATAGCTATGTTAAGGAAATAACATGTCTGAGATTCGCACTCTTGGCGAGTTTATTGTTGAGAAACAACATGACTTCCCCCACGCAAGCGGTGATCTTTCATCTCTGTTGTCCTCTATTCGTCTTGCGGCAAAAATTGTTAATAGAGAAATCAACAAAGCAGGCCTTGCTGATATTACCGGTGCAGTTGGTACGGATAATATTCAAGGCGAAGAACAACAAAAACTCGATGTCTACGCCAACGAAAAATTTAAAGCGGCGCTTGAAGCGCGCGATCAAGTGTGTGGTGTCGCCAGTGAAGAAGAAGATGAAGCGGTTGCGTTCAGCAAAGAGCTCAACAAAAACGCAAAATACGTGGTGTTGATGGACCCGCTGGACGGCTCATCCAACATCGATGTCAATGTCTCTGTCGGCACGATTTTTTCTATTTATCGCCGCGTATCGCCAGTCGGCACGCCACCAACACAAGAAGACTTCTTACAACCCGGTAATAAACAGGTTGCGGCTGGTTATGTTATTTACGGCTCTTCAACCATGTTGGTGTATACCACCGGCAACGGCGTGAATGGCTTTACTTATGATCCGTCACTCGGCACTTTCTATCTTTCACACCCCAATATGATGACCTTCGATGATGGTAAAATTTACTCCATCAATGAAGGTAACTACATCCGCTTCCCAACCGGCGTCAAAAAATACATTAAATATTGCCAAGAGAATGTGCCTGAAGATAATCGCCCTTACACGTCACGTTACATTGGTTCGCTAGTGGCGGATTTTCACCGTAACCTGCTCAAAGGTGGGATCTATCTATACCCAAGCACGCAAAGCCATCCAAACGGCAAGCTGCGTCTATTGTATGAATGCAATCCTATGGCGTTTTTGATTGAACAAGCAGGCGGTATTGCTTCTGACGGTGTCAATCGCGTGTTGGATATTAAGCCGACAGAACTGCATCAACGTGTGCCATTCTTCTGTGGTTCAAAAAATATGGTCCATAAATTGGAAGAGTTCTTGGAACTCAATCGCGATTAAATCAGCTCAATGAGCGCCTAACTCTAGGCGCTTTTTTATCGATAAATATGAGGCAAGACTCTCTTTTTACGGTTTACACCGTTTCCTATTTACCGCTAAAGTTGCAACACAAGCGTTTACGTTCTGTTAATCAACCCAAAACAATTCAAGTCCAGCGACGAAAAAGGAAATGCTAAATGAGCTTAAACAACGTTCCGGCAGGAAAATCACTGCCTGATGATATTTACGTGGTGATTGAAATTCCAGCCAACGCCGACCCAATCAAATACGAAGTCGACAAAGAATCTGGCGCGGTATTTGTGGACCGTTTCATGTCTTCACCTATGTTCTACCCATGCAACTACGGTTATGTGAATCACACCTTATCGCTCGATGGCGATCCTGTCGATGTGTTGGTGCCCACGCCTTATCCGCTCATGCCAGGATCGGTGATTCGCTGCCGCCCAGTTGGCGTATTGAAAATGACCGATGAGTCTGGTGAAGATGCCAAAGTGGTGGCGGTTCCTCACTCCAAGCTCACCAAAGAGTACGACCACATTCAAGACGTAAATGACCTGCCAGCACTATTGAAGGCGCAAATTACACAGTTCTTTGAACGCTATAAAGAGCTTGAAGCGGGCAAATGGGTCAAAGTCGATGGATGGGAAGATGCCGCTGCCGCGCGAGCTGAAATCCTGACTTCATTTGAACGCGCTCAAAAATAGTCACGATAGTTATATACCCAAACAACTTGGAGTTGCAGGTAGGCGGCAAGTGAGTGAGTCCCCATGAGCATAGGCAAACTATGTGATTGGGGTGAACGAACGTAGCCAACACCGCTGCAGCTTCAAGTAGGAAGGGTATAAGTGTCGTTATAAATAAAAAGCCACATCCTGCTAATGCGCGATGTGGCTTTTTATTTCCATTTTCAACGCCGTTCGTTACACCCGTTGGCACCAGTCTCCAGAACTAATCACAGCAGTAAGACGGCTGTGATCTTGATAGAGATAAATCCACGCACGGCCAAATGGGGTTTCGATCGTTTCACGGCGATATTCGATGGGAATATCTTCTAAAAGATAGAGTTTTGCTAGTATCTGCTCATCCACTCGATATACCTCACCGACTATCGATTGCTGTCCCTGAGCCAAGCCAGGATATGGACCTAGATCATACAGCGCATAGTCAGCTGGCGTGTAGAACGATCCTAACATTTCGCTTGTCTCAAGCAGATGCGCATTACTTTCACCACGGCGTAATGTGCCGTAGACAAAAACCAGATGTTGCATATGACTGTCCCTAGTTAAATTCAAACTGATACAAAAGATCCACCGCGCTATCTAAGCCGGATACCGCTTCAACGTACAAATCCCTCATCAAGCGGTAACGCACGGTAAATTCGCCCACCGAGCTGAAAATACCAACACCATATTTCACTTGTAGCCCCGGTAAAATATAGCCGCTTACCGTCACTTGTGAATCATCACCGGAACCGGCCGTATCCAATTGCAGATCTTGCACACCGAAGGCTTGACCAATTTCGCCCACCACCTTACCGCTTTGTGCCAAGCTCAAACCAATCAGTGCAGTGGTCATCGCATTGCCACCCGCCTCGCCATCAATATTCTGACCACGAAGTAGGTAAGAAAGTGCATTAGCTTGTGGCATCGCGGGTTCTGAAAAAATGGAGACTATGGGTTCATCGGCAGAGCCGGTCACGTTTACCCCTGCAATCACGCCATCTTGTGTGTTATCCGGGTTGCGCACCGCTTTAATCGAAACATAAGGTTGATCAACCGGTCCATTCATTAAAATTTTGCCTTCTTGGATCAGCAAATCTTGTCCAAAGGATCGATACGAACCATTTTGGATATTTACTTCTCCAGTAATAAAAGGACCTTTATCCTTTTGCGCCACATTGAGGCGGCCAATCAAGCCGCCTTGCAAACCAAAGGCACTGAGCCGGAAATCATCACCAATCGAGATGTTTACATTCGTTTCAACGTTAAATGGCATGGCGCTTTGCTCGCTCACAGGCTGTAAAGCAGCGTCCAATATCACTTGATCTTTGGAGACACCAATCGCGCTCGGAGGCAACTCTTCTACCACGATGCGTCCCCAAGGCAGGTTAATATTCCCCGTCACAGTGGCCAGTTGAGGTTCTAGTGTGATGCTCATATCTGGGATAACTTTAATCTTGACGATAGGCGGCAGATCCACCAATAGCTCATCGGCCAACACGCGCAGGTTGGCACGCCACTGCTCCATTTTCTGCCAGTCGGCATCCCCCTTGATACTCAACTCGCCATCCGCAGTTTGAATCGCAGCATTGAGCAAGGCTTGGTAACCATTAAAGTCCATCGCCACTCGGCCCGAGGTAACATCCAGCGGCGAAATATCGCCTTTGACGACAATGTCATCCACCACCACGCTGCCCATCACTTTCGGGTGCAACATCGGCCCACTGAAGGCAAGTTGACTGCTAATCTTCGATTTCGCTTGGCTATAATCCCCAAGCAGCGGCTGTAGAAAATCAATATTAAAAGTGGAAAGCGTTAATGCGCCATCCATCATTTTTTCTTTTGCCATTAGATCCGCAATAGTGATTTGCCCCGACAGATCGCCATTATCGGTCACATCCACTAGCCAACGAGCAAACAGCTTGTTCTGTTCAAGCGTACTTTCAATAGTGACGCTATCCCAACCTAAAGTAATGGCTTGGTCGATGTGCTGCGTGACTGCACCTTGGCTTAAGCTGAGTGACACTTTCGCTTGAGGCGCAGTATTGGGCGCCCATTGAGCTGTGAGACTGACATCGGCTTGGCCTTTAAGTTGAGTCTCTTGCGGTAAAAACATTGCGATTTGCTGAAAATCAAAATGGTTGAGAGAGAGCTCGGCCGCACCACTTTGCCCCACAGTCGCGTCTTTATCTAAGCAGAGCGATGCTCCCTCTTGCTGCCAACAATGCGCGGCAATCGTAGCTTGTTGTTTCTCGATATTAACCGCAACAGGTGTCGCTTGGTTTAATAGCCACGGCCCTTGTTCTGTGGACAGTTGTACTCGTTCCAGCGCACCTTGCCACTGCATCGTCGGCTTATCTTCAAAAGATCCGCTGATCGCCAAGCTGGTTGAAATCAGATTTGAAATGACGTCTAAGCTCAGTTGATGCTGCGCCTGCGTACCTGAAAAACGCAAGTCCACACTATCAACTAACTGCTGCTGGTAGCTCAACTGGCTCGCCTGCAATTTCACTTCGGCTTGTGGCACAGGAAGTGGCGTAACATCACCAGTTAAAGTCACCTGCTTTAAAGTCGCTTGTTGCTGCCAAGCAAGATCATTTGCATTGAGGCGCAGCTTGATTTGTGGCTGCTGTAAATCACCACGCAGATAAATATCGCCAATCACTTTGCCGTGCAAATCAGGAACACTTTTCACCAGATCCGCAAAATCAACCGATAAGCCCATACGCCACTCTTTATCCAGCTCACCTTTGGCCGTAATCTGGTTGGGTCCATGGGCTAACGTTAAGCCGCTGGTCGACACAGTAAAAGCGCCTTTCCCTGTCATATCTGATGCGTTTAATTGACCTTCAATATTCAGTGGGTAACCACGCAACACACCCTCAATATCCAAAATAGGCAGCGCAACGTTCCAACCGCCCTGCTCGGTAAGCTCACCCGTAGTTTCGAGCTTACCGCTGATCACGCCTTCGGCTTGCGGCCACTGTAATCCCGGCTGAATCTGCTCTAAATTCAGCGCCGCTTGCCAGTGAATTGGGGCTTGCCAGTTGGCCATCACTTGGCCAGCAATTTGCCCCCCTAAGGTGTCGATTAGCAAAGAATCTAAGTTGATTTGCTGTAAAGTGCCTTTACCAGCCACATCCAGCGTCACATCGGGCAGATCTTTACCTTGCAATTGGCCATTGAGCGCCACGCTATATCCGTCGAGTGAGCCTTGAGTTTTTAAACTCGGCACGCGAACAAAATAGTCTCCTTGCCCAATCAATGGCCACTGTGCTTGAACATCATCCAACGAAATATCAAACGGGATCTCAGGTTGCAGTAGCGCCAATTGCGCATTTAAGTTTGCTTGCGCAAGCCCGCCCAATTTCGCGTTGAGCGTTAAATCACCCAAGCTACCCGAAGCCTCTAGCGCCAGTGTTTGCCCCTGAGCTTCGGCCATTTTGAGCGTGCTTTTTAAAGAGAGATTGAGCGGATAGTCTCCCTTCAACTGCGCATCAGCTTTTAGGTTGGCAATCAATTGTGGCAGCTCAAGCTCAAGTGATTTTAATGAAACACTGCTCTGATAAGCATTGGCGACCAAACCAAGACGCTTGACAACCAAAGGCTCAGCTTGCTCAAGAGTAAACTGATTGATATCAAAACGCTCCACTTCCAATTGCAGCGGAATGATCACCTCTGGCAAGGTGATGGGCGTTTTCACCGCAGGTGCCGCCGTCGATGATACGGTTGTGGATTGAGTGGATTTGGATTGTGCGCTTGAGGCTGAATCGACATCTTCATTGGTCGCAAGCTTCAGTTGAATATCGCTCCAACTGGTTTTGCCAATCCGTAAGCGATTACCTTGAAATGAGGCATGGGTAGAAAATTGCTTCCATGCCAGCGTATTACCCAAAATATCCAGCTGAATATCATTGAGCTCCACACGGCCAACCTTAATTGGCACCGGTGTAGAGATTGACGTAATGGGATCAGAGGCAGACGAAGGCTCACCTTGCGTCGAAGGGGGAAGCTCTGGCAGTGCCAGCTTTAAGCCACTGATCGCAAGTTCATTTAAGCAAATTGAAGGCTCCAATAAGCAGCTAGCACTTATGGCTAATGTCACGCGCTGCACATCGAGATCGATCTTTAATGCTTCATCGGAAAAGGTGACTTGGTTGAGCGTGAAACGTGGAAAAATTGCACCTTGAGCGCTGGCAACCTGCAGTTGTGGCAGCGCTTTTTGCGCTCCCCACAGCAGACCGTTAAGCCCTGTGTTGGTAAACAACAAGGCTGCGAGTGCAATAAATACCGCGCCCAACAAGGTGAATAAAATCGCCGATGCCCATTTGGTTATCTTCAACATCACTTTGGTCATAGTTCAGGCCCCAAGGTGAAATGCAGCTGAAATTCATCGCCGGGATTGGCGTCAAGCCCCCATGCAAAATCTAAGCGGATCGGTCCAACCGGAGAAGCCCAGCGAATCCCGGCTCCCACACCAGTTTTCCAATCCGGCGAGTTATTAAAGGCATCGCCGTAATCGACAAACAGTGCACCCCACCAATTTCCAACCAAACGATATTGATACTCCAACGAACTGGTGGCGATGTATTTGGCCCCAGTCAGTGCGCCGCTGGCATCTTTAGGTGAGATAGATTGATAGCTATACCCTCGTAAATTGTTATCGCCACCAGCAAAGAAGCGCAGAGAAGGTGAGAGTTTGTCAAACTCTTCACTGAAGTTTGCGCCGCCGTCTAAACGCAATAAACCACGATGGTTTTGCCCAGCGCTACGTATCCAAGCCGTGCCCGCCAACAACCGCACCACACGCGTTTCAGAGACGAAATTTGGATCGCCATACTCAAGTGTGATGCTCTGTTTATCGCCCCACATCGGCATTGAACCACCACGAACACGCGTACGAGAATAGGTCGCTCCCGGTAATACAAACTGGCCGACATCGCTTTGCAAACCTTGTTCGTAGTTTTCTATCAAATAACGAACGAATAGGGTTCGATGCCAACCACCATCACGCAGCCAGTGGCGTTCAAACGATAAGTTAGACTCCAAACTCTTCGTATCACGGTTATCGACATTCTTCATTCCATACTGAATTCGATAATATTCACGCCGCACATCTTCTAGCGGTATTTTGTAGCCAGCGGTAATGGTCTGCTCTGGGGCAGAAAGGGAGAAGCTGCTATCAAAACTGTGGCCGAGGCTGTTAACCCAAGGTTTCTTCCACTTGAATGAACCACGCACTCCCACATCCGTTGAGTAACCTAAACCGGTTTCAAGCTGATTTCGAGCTTGCGGTGCAAGGGAAACCTTCATCGGCAGTTCGCGACCGTTCTCCAGTTGGCTAAGATCGGGTTCAACAAAAACAGAGGAAAACCAATCGGTATTGGATAAGTTTTGGTTATATTCCCCTACCTTGGAAACAAGGTAAGGATCATTGGTTTTATAGGGCTGAAGCGAGCGAACTCGCTGATCTTCAATTTGGCTGCCAGTAATGAGCGAAGGACCAAAATGGTAACGAATACCACTGTTAAAATGAAGGCGTACGAAAGCTTCATTCAACTCTGGCGCAACTTCCAAACGGCTTAATTCAAAATTCCCGTTAAAATAACCTTTTTGCAACGCTAAGTTACGGATACCCGATTTCAAAGCATCGTACTGGCCATGATTAACCGCCGCGCCCACTTTAAGGGCATTGCGGTTAATGAGATTGGCAAAATCAGCATCAGATTCAGCTTCCCCGCTAATCACCACATCCATCTCTTTAATGGTTGTTAGCGGTCCAGGATTGATATTGACCATCAGCTCTTGCTCATCGCTCACCACCACAAACTCAAATTGAGGATGGTAGTAACCCAGCGCGACAAGCGCTTCCGTCATGCTTTTCTCTAAACGAGATTGAAAACGAAGATGCGTTGAATAGTCGCTCTCTGGAATCGACGATAAATAGGCTTCAACGTTGTTTTCTAATTCACCCTCTAAACCATTAATGGTTAACGCCACCTTGGCATACGCCGAAGTGGAAATAAGTAGCATCGTGAATAGAACTGGTAATGATTTTCGTCTCATGCTTAATTAAAGGAACAGTTGAGTAAACAGATCGTTAATGGATGGAAATCATACCGCCAATAGCAAGCTCCGTCTGTATGAAATCAGTCAATTATTCGGGCTGAATGTGAAACAGTGGCTCAACAACAATAAATAAAGCCAAAAATCGGTACACAAAAGGAAAGCTCATGCTCAATAAACAAACAATGGTCAGCGCACAAACAGCACTGACAGGACGAGAAACCCCTATGTCAGTGGAGGAAATTCATTACGTTAACCACAGCAACATCACTGAGCAGCCTAATGAGCATCAGCAACAAATAGTGATTGGCATGGGCTGTTTTTGGGGCGCTGAACGCTTATTTTGGCAACTCGATGGTGTGGTGTCGACTTCAGTAGGCTATGCCGGCGGCTTTACCCCAAACCCAACTTACGAAGAAGTATGCAGTGGTGAAACTGGCCATACTGAAGTGGTACGCGTAATCTTTGATCCACAGCGCTTGCCATTAGAAAAGCTATTAAGTCATTTTTGGGAAAAGCACGATCCGACCCAAGGCATGCGTCAAGGTAACGATAAAGGCACTCAGTATCGCTCCGCTATCTATACCTATTCAGAACAACAACAGCAAATAGCACAAGCCTCAAAGCAGCGATACCAGCAGGCGTTGTCAGCCAGTCAACGAGCCTTAATTACCACCGAAATTGCACCCGCTGGTCCTTACTACTACGCCGAAAGCTATCATCAACAATATTTAGCTAAAAATCCGAATGGTTATTGTGGGTTAGGAGGAACAGGCATCTGCTTCCCACCCCAGCTCAGCGAATAAAGCGTGTAGAATTGAGGCTTTGTTAGCATTTTGTTAACCGCTTAATGGCCTCTTTTCGTGGTTTTATTGATTCTATGCTATACCTTTGTTGCTCAACTAAAAGGGACCCCTACAATGAAAAGTAAACGAGTGATCGCCATTCTAATGGCCTGCTGTCCAGCGCTTGCCATAGCACACAACATTACCCAAGGTCAGCGAGTTGCTGATGTTTCAGTGGAAAAATATGGTGAAATCATCCTACAAGATGATAAAACGGCCTTTAAAACTTGGGATACCAGCCAACTGCTAGGCAAAGTGCGCGTCATTCAAGCCATTGCTGGTCGCAGCAGTGCTAAAGCGTTAAATGCACCATTGATGGCCGCCATTACGGCCGCACAATTTCCCGCAGAAAGTTATCAAACCACCTCGATCATCAACCAAGATGATGCGATTTGGGGCACTGGATCGTTTGTCAAATCTTCCGCTCAAGACAGCAAGAAAGAGTTTCCGTGGTCTTCCATGGTGCTAGATGAAGCGGGAAATGTAGCCAAAGCGTGGGATTTAAAAGAGGAATCATCAGCGATCATCGTTCAAGACAAGCAAGGTAAAGTACTGTTTGTTAAGGAAGGTGCATTGAGTGATGAGGAAATTCAAACGGTTTTAGGCTTGATCAAACAGAATTTATAATAACCTTAGGTGGCCGATAACACGGCTGCCTTTGCTAAACATATCGTGGTGAAAGGTGCTTTTATAAAAATAAGAGTACGCTTTATTCTCACAATATTGTTATATTATAACAATTATCATTTTACTACTGTATTGGTTTGATGTTTACC
>NZ_NDIM01000347.1:0-45894 GCF_002241375.1 Vibrio sp. V19_P1S1T109
CCAAAATGGTTTATATCTCTCTAATTAGAGCTGTCATTATTTGATGAATGACAAAGGTTGACTAGATAACAAAACAAGAACGAAAGGTTACCAATAAGGGAACAATTATGTTGAGTGAGTTAAAACGTATTGCCATTTTTAATAAAGTGGTTGAATACGGTTCGTTTACCTCGGCTGGTGAATCGTTAGGCATAGCAAAATCGAAAGTGAGCGAGCAAGTTAGCTTGCTAGAATCACATCTTAACGTACGTTTACTGCATCGCTCTACCCGTAAAGTTAGCCTAACGACTGAAGGGCACGCATTTTATCAACATACCAATGGCCTCTTACCGCTGGCAGAAGACGCGCTACGGGCCGTCCAGCATTTGTCTACCGATGTGGCAGGCGTGATTAGGATCGGTACAACCATTGATGTCGGCAGCTATATTTTAAGTCCGCTGATTTCAACATTTTCTGAGAGTTACCCCAATGTGCTGTTTGATATTCAACTCGAAGATGGTTTACAAGATCCAGTAGCCACACAATTAGATGTGCTGATCAGAATGGGTGAACTGACATCTTGCTCAATGGTTGGCCGCGAATTAATGCCTTTTAAAATGGGGATATACGCCAGTAAAAAATACTTAGCTAGTGCACCTTTATTAAGGAAACTACGAGATTTAGAGCAGCACCCATGGGTTGCGTTAACTTTATTGAATCTTCCTCAAGATAAAGTCACGCTAATCAATCCAAAGGGAGTGAGATGCGACATCAAAACCCGCCCTAAACATATCTGCAATGCGCCGCTTGGTGCGATGTCAATGGTACAACAAGGCATGGGGATCGGCTTGATTGCCAATTTTCTCGCTGACGAAATCAATGATCCTAACCTCGTCAGGCTTTTTCCAGATTATTATCTATCAGATAACACCATGAACATTCTTTACCCGAGCCGTCACCACCTTGCGCCACGAGTAAGGCTATTTATTGATTATTTAATTGAAAAAATCCGAGTGTGAGCAAAACAAAAACGCCCCGTCAGTTAACGGGGCGCACTTTAAGCCTTAACGACGACGTCGCCACATACCAAAGCCGAGTAATGAGAAGAGTGCTCCTAGGCCGAATGAACCGCCGTAGATGTTCAGTTCTAACACGGCAGGATCATGATCAGATGCGCGGAAATGATCTTGATATTTGGGCAAATCACCTTTGAATTCACTGTTGTAATCAAACAGTGTCGATTCACCACCGTTGATGTGCCAATCGGTCGCATCCACTACTTTGCCTTTCAAACTTTTGCTGACCAGCAAATGATCCAGTGCGCCAACTTCATCATTAAATGAGTAACTCCAGCTCTCTGGGTGTTTTATCGCCACGGCGTTAAGGTACCCATAATTGTGAGTAATCAACGCGCCATCATCACCAAATTGAGGAGTACCTGCAATGTAAGTATTACGTGCCGCACGAATGGTTTTGCCATACTTCTCTGGGCTGTAGTCCGTCAATACGAGCATCGGGTCTTCCATACCGTAAGAGTTCATATCACCCAAAATGACTTTATGCCCTTTTATTTTTTGTAACGCTTCACCTAAAGCAACTGCAGCTGCGACACGGAATTGTTCACATGCACCTTGAAAATCAAGATCTTTGCCGCCTTGCCCACCTTGTTCAACTGGTGCGGCATCTTCCCAACATGCCGAGCCTTTGGATTTTAGATGGTTAACCGCGACGGTAATTTTCTCATTGCCACCTTTAACTTTGAAGGTCGGTGCAAGCGTGTCACGCTGGTAATTTTTACCATCTTCAATCACTTTGCCTTTGCCATCCAACACTTCTGGTGCTTGCTGGCTTGGCATTGGAATTACACGATTCTCTGTCAACTTCACTACTTTTTCACGATAAATCACTCCTGTAGTGATCACATCCGTGCCAATAGAATCAAGTTCATCGGTCACGCCATCATTATTTGAGTCAATCGCGACAAAACGGTAATGCTTTTTCTTATCCGAGATCTGGCTGTTAATCTGATTGACCAATTGCGCAATCGCCGACCCTGCACCGAAACCGTTATTCTCAATTTCCATCAAACCGACAATATCGGCATCCAAACGTACAATCGCATTAACGATCTTCGCTTGCTGCAATTCAAATTCTGCAAGGTTATTAGCACCACGATTATCACCATGCTGATTTGCATCACCGCCAAACGGCGAGTTGAAATAGTTAAGCACGTTGAATGTGGCAATGCGCAGATCGCCTTCATCGATATCCGGTTTCTCGCTGCGAGGATCATTGCGCACGAAATTCTCTTGGTTGAGCGAATTAGTCACAATCAGACGATATTCGTTGTAACCGTATGAGAGCACACCTTCTAAACCTATGATGCTGTCATCAATGCGGATGTAATCTTCCGTCGAACCATTTTGATCAATATCACTGCGACCAAACTCTGGGTAGTACGGAATTTGGCCATCGGCGGCTTTCGCATCTGATTCAATAAACAAGCGGCGCTGCGCGTTTTCGATGCTCTGCTGTTTGGCTTGCTCAGAGCCCGCAGCGAATAGCTGGTTCGGCTGCATGTTAATACGACCTTGCGCTAACACCATGTTATTGCGACGAGAAGCATAGTCATAACCAAAGGTGCGCGTCACACGCATATCCAGCTCTGGTGTGGTTTTTACCAACATGCCTTCATAACGCTCTAATGTGTGCTCAAAGTTCTCATCGGTGGGCAAAATCTCTATCGCGGTCGCTTGTGGAGCCTCTTGCTCACCTTGCTTTAGCCATTGGTTGTTTTCGACTTTAAGCTGTGTGAGGTTGTAATACTCCTGTACTTTACCTTTCACACAAACCACATCCCCCGGTTTTAAACTTGAGCTTGAGCTTGATTGATCGGTAAAAACAAACAAACCTTCAGAGGTATTTAAGTTGTAATCATCTTCCAACGCTTGCAGATAAAAACCTTTAGTCAACCCTGTGGTAATTGCACTCACGACACCTTTGACAAAATATTCTTGGTCGGTGATGTAAGGGTAGCCACTAATAAAAGGAGAGGTTTGCCCTTCGCCTTGGATCGCTTGAATAGAGGTGAAGGTGGGCTCAGATCCCTCTTGAGTACAGGTAAATTCAGCCGGTGGCTCAACGGCATCGAGTGCGCCTAACCCTTCAATATTATCTTTGGTTAGCGCGCTCCACTGCGCAGCTTGATAAGCCGCTGAGGGCGTGAGGCTATCGCTATTACGCACTAAAGTGGTGTCCTTGCCCCAGTTAATGCCGCCCATCACTCCCAACACATCATGTACGCTACCATCACTGTTTAGCAGCGCCACCGGATCATCACCGTTAAAATTAATCACCGAGCCATCATTTCCATCACTCACCGCTTGGATAGCACTATTGGCGCTGGTATGAGAAATCACTAACACATCGTTCGCAGCAATTACTCGCCCAGTCAGGGGCAACTGTGTATCCCAGTTCCCACCGCCATTGCTTGATTTCGCTAAAATGAAATTGTCTAAACTGACGGATGCATTGCTAGTGTTAGCAATTTCGATGGCCTTATTGAAGCTGCTGCCTTCTACATACTGAGAAATAATAATCTCAGCTTGAGCTGATACAGCCAATGTGGAGCTTATCGCCGCAGCGAGTAATGTTCGGCCAAAGGGTTTAATTCGTGTCGATTCCATTGTTCACCTCTTTCCCTGCTCTGTAACCGAAGTGGTAAGCAAGGTGTTGTAAATCACGTTTATAAAGGGGATTGGTTCCATTTGCGCGTACAGTGTTGTGTTTTTAAATGAAAGATAAAAACATTCACCATTCATATCGAGATCAACATCGCATAGCTAGAGCAAATACTTGAACTAAGCGCAAACTTTCAACAAAGAAGGTAAAGGGGGTTTTCGACAGTTATATTGCAGTGAGGTGAAAAGTCTTATTTTTCTAAAAAGAAAAGCAAACAAGGTGCTCCATACACGACAAACACCTTAGTTTGATTATTGTGGCTGGCTAAAAGAGAGGTAGCGATCAAAGACCGCCTGCGCGCGACCAGTTTGCTGCGCATCGAGAAAATAGTCATTAAGCTGATTTAACAGCGGCATCGAATTTTCTAAGCTACGGCGAACTTGCACGTGGTACGGCTTGTTTCTAGCGAGAAAATGATGAACGATTGGCCGATCAATTTTATATAGACCCAACTGAATTCCACCATAAATGGGTTCAATTTCACTCACAAACCAATCACACCGCTCTTTTTGCAGCATATTCAGCGCTTGCTGTACGGAATTTAAATAGAGAGAGGGTTCTCTAGACAGTGCAAAATTCTCATAATTAAAGCCATTAACTCCGCATAATACGCCATCAACGGATGGGTCTTTTAAATCTTCATGGTTGTCTGGCAGCGTAAAATAACCGAGTTGAATCGTATAAAGTGGGACCGAAAAATAGCTGTACTCAGCCCTTTCTGCGCGATAACTTGCATCCCATGTCAAATCGCAGCGACCGCGCTCTTGCGTCAGTTCATGTTGGACTCGCGCCCAAGGCATAAAATAAAACTGGTAATCGATGTTGTGAGATTTTAATGCGTCCAACACCAGCGTTGTGGCTGAGCCAGTCAAGGAATCGGCTTTTTCTTGATACGAGCTCCCCTGCCAATAGGTGAACGGGGGCCAAACATTCACATCACCAACACAAATACGAACTGGCTCTGCGGCGGCGGCACTACAGATGAACATCAATCCTAATAACAGCAGTCGTCTCATGTTCAAAACTCATCATCATGGTTATGATTTAAAGTGTAGACCTAAGCCTACAATGCAAAGAGAAAGATCAAATTTTATTAAGCAGAAGTAAAAAATAAAGCTAGGAAAACCTAGCTTTATTTAATGCGAAAAGAGTTAGATTGTCGCAGGAAAAACTAAGGACGCTCGACAAACCCTACCGCTTTAAATGCTTTTTTCAAGGTGATCGCAGCGCGGGCCGAGGCTTTTTCTGCACCCGCTTTCATTACTGAATCAAGATACGCGCGATCTTCTCGAATGCGCGCGTATTCAGCTTGTACAGGCTCCAGCATGGCAACCAACGCTTCGCCAACATCTTTCTTGAAAGGGCCGTACATCTCAACACCTTGATATTGCGCTTCAATCTCAGCAAAGCTTTTGCCTGTCGCCGCAGAGTACAAACTCATCAAGTTGGAGATGCCCGCTTTGTTTTCGGTATCAAAAGCGATACGCGGTGGCGTTTCAGTATCTGTCTGAGCCTTATTGACCTTCTTGATAATCGACTTTGGATCTTCCAGCAAAGTGATGACATTCTTACGGTTATCATCTGACTTAGACATCTTTTTCGTCGCATCTTGCAGGCTCATTACTCGCGCGTTCACTTGAGGAATGTAAGGCTCTGGAATGGTGAAGATCGGCTTTTCAGGACTATAGATGTTGTTAAAACGAGTCGCGATATCTCGCGCAAGTTCTAAGTGTTGCTTTTGGTCACTGCCCACGGGTACTTGGTGCGCGCCATAAAGTAGAATATCGGCCGCCATCAACACAGGATAACCGAATAAGCCTGCATTCACATCGTTCGCATAACGTGCTGATTTGTCTTTGAACTGAGTCATGCGGCTCAATTCACCCATCTGCGTGTAGCAGTTGAGAAGCCAACCCAATTGAGCATGCTCTGGTACGTGTGACTGAACAAATAGCGTGCTCTTTTTAGGGTCAACACCAACTGCAAGACAGATTGACAATGCATCTAACGTGGCTTCATGCAGTGCTTTCGGATCTTGACGAACCGTGATCGCATGCAGGTCAACCACGCAGTATTGACAATCATAGTCATCTTGCATCTGTTGCCATTGACGTAGAGCACCCAAATAGTTACCGATACTTAGTTCACCTGACGGTTGAACACCACTCAATACAATGGGTTTGCTCATAGGGATGATTTCCTTGCTACTTAAAATGAGATAAGACTGAAAATGTCTGTGAAAAAAAACCGCGCTTATTCGCTAAGTGATACTTGATTTAGCGATAACGCGGTTTATGCAGTGTACTCATTGACGAGTATTTTACTAGCGCATTGTGTGAACTTTTATGCTGAAACTCGCAACACATCAAGCAATTGGTCGATACAGTCCGCCACGTAATCAGGGTTGGAAGCTGAAATGGGCTCACCGTGATTGTAGCCATAAGTCAAACCAAACGAATAACAACCCGCATTTTTAGCCGCTAAAATATCGTTTTTCGAATCCCCAACCATCAACATTTCCTTGGCCGTTAGTTGATGTTTATCCAATAGCCAGTTAAGCGCCATTGGATCAGGTTTTTTGATCGGGAAGGTATCACCACCAATCACATCACTAAAAAAGTGCTCAATACCATGTTGTACCAATACGTCAGGTACAAACTTAGACGGTTTATTGGTCACCAAAGCTAATGTGAACCCAGCGCTGTGCAGCTGCGCTAAGGTTTCTTTCACTTGGGGATATAAATGGCTCAGTTTATGGCCCGTTTGGGCATAAAATTCATCAAAACGCTCACGAGCGGTGGCTTTGATCTCATCGCTAAGATCAGGGTTGATGGTTAAACTTTGGCTAAGTGAGCGAGCGATCAGCACATCTGCACCATTGCCGACGTAATCACGCACTTGCATTTCTGATACTGATGAATAGCCTAACGATTGTACCGCTTGGTCGGCGGCTACGGCTAAATCTGGCACGCTGTCGAGCAAGGTACCATCGAGATCAAAGGCGATTAATTTAATTGAGCTTAAAGACATCTTAACTTCCGAATAATAGACAAGGGGCACAAAGCCCCTTGTTGCGTTATAAGTATGTTGCGTAGTGATTATTGAGGTGTAGTCAGTATTATGACTTAGCGCGCCACTTTGGCTAATTCTGCGCGCATCTCATCAATCACCGTTTGGTAATTAGGTTGACCAAAAATAGCCGAGCCTGCGACAAACATATCTGCGCCCGCTTGCGCAATTTCACGAATGTTATCGACTTTGACCCCACCATCAATCTCAAGGCGGATATGACGACCCGATTGCTCAATCAATTGACGCACCGCGCGCAGTTTATCCAACGTATGCGGAATAAAAGATTGACCACCAAAACCAGGGTTAACCGACATCAGCAAAATGAGGTCCACTTTATCCATAATAAATTCGAGATGCGCAAGTGGCGTAGCTGGGTTGAGCACTACACCCGCTTGGCATCCGTGCTCTTTGATCAATTGCAATGTGCGATCAACGTGATCAGAAGCTTCCACATGAAAAGTGATCATCGAAGCCCCTGCTTTGGCAAAATCAGGAATGATGCGATCAACCGGTTTAACCATCAGGTGGACATCAATCGGTGCCGTAACACCATAGTCACGCAGCGCCTTACAAATCGGAGCACCAAAGGTCAAGTTGGGAACGTAGTGGTTATCCATTACATCAAAATGGACAACGTCTGCCCCAGCGGCAAGCACTTTCTCAACATCTTCGCCAAGACGAGCAAAATCTGCTGAGAGTATAGATGGGGCAATTAGGAAATCTTTCATACCTGACCTCTTAGGCTAGTGGGCGCAAATGCGTGATGAGCAAAATTCGCCCGCAATTCTACCTAAGCTGGCCAAGATATCCTAGCGCGACACCCGATTTAACTGCGAAATGTTAACCTTCGCATTCCGCTGTATTGAACAGCGCCAACAACTCATCTACTTTGTTGCGCCCTGCTCCATTACGGCTAATGGTGCGCTTAACCTTGACCACGTTAAGTTCTGCACCATGATATAAACGGCGCGTTAACTTAGTGTCATGATTGGAAATCAGTACCGGTATGCCACGATCATTGGCGGCTTTTTCGGCAACATCGGCCAATGAGGCTTGATCATCCAATGAAAAGCCATTACCAGAATAAGAAGTAAAATTGGCGGTAGTAGAGAGTGGCGCGTATGGCGGATCGCAATAGACAACACAGCCCTTGCGAGCACGACGAAACGTCTCTTCGTATCCTTCGCAAATAAAGGTCGCTTTCTTGGCTTTCTCGGCAAAAAACTCCAATTCTGCTTGCGGGAAATAAGGCTTTTTATAAGAACCAAAAGGCACATTGAAACCGCCTTTTTTGTTATAGCGACATAAACCATTAAAACCAAAACGGTTCATGTATAAAAACGCCAACGAACGATACAGTACGTCATCGGTTTTATTGAACTCTTTGCGAATATCGAGATACGCTTCTTTACGGTTGTTATCGGCCGTGAACCAACGCTTAGATTCGGTGATGTACAGTTCAGGTTGATCTTTGATCAGGTTGTACAAGTTGATGAGATCAGGATTGATATCGGCCAACAAATACTGTTCAAAATCAGTATTGAGGAACACAGAGCCAGCACCAACAAAGGGTTCAACCAGTTTACGCGCTGGCGGCAGGTGACGTTGAATCTCTTCGACTAGGCCATACTTACCACCAGCCCATTTAAGAAAGGCACGCTGCTTCTTCATTTACTGCTCTATCTTTCAACCACGAAATAAGGCTGCGGAATGTAACATATTTTTGCGTCAAGCTCAGCGTTATTTCGCACGATCAATCTCTCGCTGTACTTGGCTGAGTGATTTGGCCCAAGGGCCTTGCAATTGCAACGCTTTCGGTAAGGTTTCAACGGCATCACGCGCAAACTGGATGGTTGGATAATTACCATAGGTGATGATGTACCACTCCACATCATTGCGTGCTGTCGGATAAATACGCACCTTTTCTTGCAGCGCGTAGGTGTTAATAAAGTTTTGTGCTTCAGCAAGCGAACTGACTGCCGCTAATTGCAAAGTATAGCTGCGTGGCGAAAAGGCTTTGAGTTCTTCTCTCGCAAAGGAGAAAGTGATTTTCGTTGGCGCAGCAGCAGTGGCAGTCTCACTTACGGGCACAGTTTGCGCCGTGCGGTTTTGTGCATCAGCAAGTGCATTATTAATCACTGACGTATCGGCTTTGGTCGAATTGCCTTCCAAAAGCGCATCCACAACATCAGACTCAATCACCACTCGTTGCTGATCGCTGTCAATTATGCCCACGCTCTCTGAATTCTCCATCACATCGGGTGGTAACGAACTGGAATCATCTTCAGCATCTAAATAACTCGGGTCACTTTTCGCAAGCTCCTTCCCATTATTGGTGGCGTCAGTTGCTGAGTCATCGTTAAGCGTATTGACTGTTGGTGCAGCAGCATCCCCTAGCGTCGGAATCACCGTCTGCTCGAGTGTGCCTGTAATTTGCGACGCTTGCTCATCGGGTGAGGGCTGGGTAAATAGCCACCAGTAACCACCACCGATGATGAGCAGAAGCAGTAAAACCAAGGCAGCGATCTGCACAGGAGAACCGATAATCGAACGGATGATGATCCTTTTTTCCATTTTCTGCTCTCCTAATGCCATGATTTCCCCAGGCACGCGTTTCACCTTTTTGTAAGCGTTGCGTACGCGGCGCTCCATCTCATCGGGTACATAACGCATGACCAGATTTTCAAAAAAGCGATCCGCTTCTTCATTGCTTAGGGCTTCAATCTCAAGCTCTACGGGTTTATGCTCTTGTCCGTAGCTTAAACGAGTCAGCAAAGCATCAAGGCTATTGGCTTGTGCAAATAATACGACATTGATGGTCCACAATGGATTGGCTTGTGCTTCTAACACCAGCATCCATAGCTCAGACACTAAGGTTTCGGAGAGTAGATGAGCGTCATCAACAACAATCACCACATCACAACCGCCACCATCAAGCAGGCGAGCTAAGCTGTCAGAAAGTGTATCGTGAGGATTAAATAACGGGCCTGAAACGATTTGGGTAAGAATGGTCGCTCGACGCTGCTGGTCATCTTGATTGGGATGGCACAGCAACAGCGATTGGTTTTTATCTTCGGCCCACGCTTCTAAATAACGCTGCGCTAACCAAGATTTACCAAAACCTAATCCACCACCAACGGTAATGACATTTGAGCCAAAATTGGTCAATAATTGCAAACGCTCAAGTAGCTCGACTTGCGAATCTAATTCCAATATACGTAATTCATTCGCCAAACTCATTAGGCCGTCCTACTGACAGACAACTGTCAAATTAGTATCAATGAAGATTTACAGGGTGCGGCAGAAGTCAATCGCTTGTTCAATGACCGCTTCGGGTACACCTTTCACTACTTGTGATGTACCAATACTGGTTGGTAGCACCAAACGTAGTTCGCCTGAAAGCACTTTTTTATCACGCATCATGTGTTGCATAAAGTCAGAAAACGACATGCTTTCGGGCGTATGAATCGGTAAATTTGCTCTTTTGAGTATAGAAACAATCCGCTCAACTTGCTGATCGTTAATTAAACCTTGTAACTGCGCCGTTTTAGCGGCCATCACCGTTCCGGCAGAAACCGCTTCACCGTGTAGCCAATTACCATACCCGAGCTGCGCTTCAATCGCATGACCAAATGTATGACCTAGGTTCAACAACGCGCGAATTCCCGACTCTTTTTCATCTTGAGCGACCACATCGGCTTTAATTTGACAGCAGCGAGCGATGGCATAACTTAGCGCTTGCTCATCTAAGGCATAGAGTTTATCGAGATTCTCTTCCAACCAGACAAAGAAATCATGATCGTAAATGATGCCATATTTGATCACTTCCGCCATACCAGCGGCAAATTCTCGCTCTGGTAAAGTCGCCAAACATTCAGTATCAATAATGACGGCTTTCGGCTGATAAAATGCACCAATCATGTTTTTACCTAAAGCATGATTGACTGCGGTTTTACCGCCAACGGAGGAGTCCACTTGCGAAAGCAGCGTGGTCGGTATTTGGATAAAATCGACTCCGCGCTGATAACAGGCTGCGGCGAATCCAACTAAATCACCAATCACGCCACCACCTAAAGCGATGATCACCACATCACGGCTGTAATTACCTTCCAGCAGGTAACTCATCACCGTGTTAAATGTATCTAAAGTTTTGTACTGCTCGCCATCTGGCAGTTCAAGCAAGGAGACGTTACAACCATGCGGTGCAAGAAGGGCGAAGATTTTATCCGCGTACAAAGGCGCGACCGTCACATTACTGATGACGACGACTTTTTGTTTGGCCGATAAGAAAGAAAGGAGGGCCGGATCATTAAATAATCCGGCGCCAATTGAGATTGGGTAGCTACGCTCATCTAAACTGACCGTAATCCGTTCCATGGTTTGCACTCCAAAATAAAGAACTTAGGAATGTTCTTCTAGCATTTTTACGATCTCGTTGGCTACCACTTTTGCACCTTGATCGTCAGTACGAACCGTAAAATCAGCGATCTCAGCGTAAAGATCGTTACGTTCATCAGCCAAGCATTCTAAGACTTCACGTGGATTGTCTGTTTGAAGCAATGGCCGTTTTTTGTCACGGTTCGTGCGTGCAAGTTGTTTTTCAATCGTCGTTTCAAGGTAGACCACAATACCACGAGCAGATAAACGATTACGGTTTTCTTTACTCTTAACAGAACCACCGCCTGTTGCGAGTACAATACCTTGTTTCTCGGTTAGGTCATTAATTACAGCTTCCTCACGTTTACGGAAGCCCTCTTCACCTTCGACGTCAAATACCCATGCGATATCTGCGCCTGTACGCTCTTCAATGACTGTATCTGAGTCTAAAAACTCCATATGCAGTTGTTGAGCAAGATGTCTACCAATTGTACTTTTGCCGGCGCCCATTGGGCCAACAAGGAAAATATTGCGTTTCTCAGCCATGTTTAGCAGTAATTTACAACGTTAATTCAATGACATCGCCACAAGATTAGCCAGTATAATACTGACCGTTAAGACGCTCGTGGCACCTATTCCTCACAGATGATTCGTGATAAGACCCGAAATTATCTAGATATGGTGCCACTAATGCAACTTTATTTTTTAACCAATCGCAATATCAGCCGTAAGTTATTGAATGACGACTTTCGGTGTCACGAAAATCAGCAGCTCACTTTTGCCCACTTGCTCATAGGAACGGCGGAACAATGCACCAAGTAATGGCAAATCACCAAGCAATGGTACCTTATCAACCGTATTGTTGACGCTATGTTGGAATATTCCACCAAGGACCACGGTTTCTCCATTATTGACCAATACTTGAGTGCCAATACGCTGAGTATTAATTGCAACCGCTTCTCCCGTCCCTGTTTTTACAATATCCCCAGGCCGGTCTTGAGTGACACTGAGATCTAACACTAAACGATTATCCGGCGTTATCTGTGGCGTCACTTTTAAACTCAGCACTGCTTTTTTGAAGGCGACTGTCGTTGCCCCGCTGGAAGAAGACTCCAAATAAGGGATCTCCGTACCCTGCTCGATATAAGCGGGTTTCTTGTTGGTCGTGATCAAACGAGGGCTGGAAATGATCTCCGCTTTCGACTCACGTTGTAGCGCTGAAAGCTCTAAATCCAACAACATATCCGACCCCAACTTAGCCACTTGGAAGGCAATACTTGAGGCGTTAGCGGAGGTCGCCGCTAAGTTTACGTTAAGGAAGTCATCAACGGGCAATGTGCTTTCCCCCAACTTGCCCACTTGGAATAAATTACTTTCAATACTTCCGCCTGCGGTGTTGTTGCCATTGGTCGAAGTAAAGCCCCAGCGTACGCCAAGTTCATCCAAATTACCTTCGTTGACCGTAACAATGCGCGCTTCAATCTGTACCTGTTTGACCGGGATATCGAGCGATTCAACAATTTGGCGTATCACCACAATATTCTCAGCCAATTCGCGGATCAGCAGTGAGTTGGTTCGCTCGTCGATACTGATGGAACCTCGCTCAGACAACATGCTGACTGCCCCTTCGCCGCCAATCATCTGCGCAATATCAGACGCCTTAGCAAAATTAATTTTGATGATTTCAGAACGCAGATCGCCCAACTCTTCAGCCAAACGTGCCTTTTCAAGCTGCTGCTTTTCACGTAAATCCAACTCTTCTTTAGGTGCCACTAAAATCACATTGCCGTCAACACGTTTATCTAATCCCTTGACTTGCAAAATGATATCGAGCACTTGCTGCCAAGGAACGCCATCAAGCCGTAGCGTCAAGTTACCAGTGACCGAATCTGAGACGACTAAGTTAAACGCGTTATAATCTGCGATAAGCTGCAAAACATTTCGCACAGGAATATCTTGAAAGTTAATCGAGATAAGCTTGCCCTCTTTCTCAAGAATGCTCTTCGGCTTAGGTTTTTCTTGTTCTTTCAGTTTGCCAATTACCACCTCAAGGTATTTCCCTTTCAAGCTGTAATCATACTTAAACTCGCCATGAATGGTCGCCAGTAACTGTGTACTTGGCTCTTTGCGCAATACCTCGATACTCTCAACAACGGTTGCAAAATCTTTGACATCCAAGACATACAGTTTCTCATTGGAGACATCCGTCTTAAGCAGTTCAATTTGTAAACCGTCAGCCACTTTCTGCACATTAACTACCGTCGAAGGTGATGCGAGTTCAACAATCAATACAGCGTCTTTGTTTTTATTGACTCGAAAATCAATGCCTTTAAGCTCGTTGGTCTGCGCCGTTTCTGCCGCCACACTTAGCCCTGCCACACTCAATAATAAGCCAAATAAGAGGCTTCGAAATACCATAGTCATTTGTGTCTGTAGTCCTTTAATCATAGTGATTTCTCTAAATTCAAATTCTATTTCAGAGCCAATTTGACGTTACGTTGATTCCAACAACCTAAGCCGTCTGGCAAGGTTTCATTGATCAGCAGATAATTGGAATCAACTCGAGTAACTTTGCCGTGATTCAAACCTAAATATTGTCCCGCTTTCACGTTGACGACCTTGCCTTGGGGCGTTTGCACTAATGCCGATACCGCGCCCCCGCTACTCATCACGCCTTTTAATCGAAGTTGATTAAGCGGATAGCGCTCTAGCTGGCCATTTTTACTGCGAGCCGGAGGTTGCCAGCAGTCTGCCTTCACTACAGGCTGATTTTGTACAATCGCTTCTTTAGGCAGCACAAAAGGTTCGCGGGATTCATGTTGCGCATAATGAGCAACTTCAAATTGAATAATGGGTTTTAATTTGGAGACTTCTTTGCGTGCTTGCCCCTCGACCTGCTCCACATAAACCTTCAATGAATCTTGATTCGCCTTACAACCAACCAATACACTGGTACTAAACAACACCATCAGCAGCAGATTATTGTTTTTCATCGTCCACCTCTTGCTTGAATTGATAGGTATAAGCGCGCACCCTAAAATGTAACGTGCTGCTTTCCTGGCTAACCCGTTGCCAATCAACATCATCGAAATTAATAATGCGGGGCAATTTCGCGATCGCCTCTGAGAAATCACCAATGTCGTGGTAATTCCCAGTTAATTCAATATTGAGCGGCAAACGATACAGAAACTCTTTATTCTGTTTTTCTCCCCAATCAATACGTGTAAAGGTTAACGCGTTATCTAGCCCTAGTTCATTGACCGATGCGAGCATGCTTGCGAGCTCTTTTTGCACGGGTAATTGGCGTAATAAAAAATCATAACGTTCAGTTAATTCATCCAGTTGAGCTTGCAACTGGGGTAAGGTGGCGGCTTTGCTAGCCTTAATCCGTAAGGTCGATTTCAACACCTCTTCTTGCTGTTTTAAGTTCTGCAATTGCTCATTTTGAGGCATAAGATAGAACCACGCGCCAACGCCTTGAATAATCAGCATCAACACCAAAATAACCAGCAGTTGAGGCAGCAACGGCCATTCAGCCATTTCATCCATATCAAGATCTTGAAAACTAGTCATGGACAGCTCCTGTAGGCCGAATCTTGGTTAGCACAGCGCCCTGTGGTGTCGGGGAATGAAACATAAATGACACTTTAAACGTCTGAAACTCCTTACCAAATCGCTTATTACCGTGCACGATAGAGTGCATGTTGACATCGGAAAGTAAGGCTGATTTTTCAAAATTATCGAGCATGGTCGCAAGACGCGCAGTGCTGTCACTGATGCCCGTAATTTCAATTTCTTCACCATTCATTTTGATCTTATCGACGTAGACTCCTTCAGGCATAAGCTGTGGCATCAGGTTCATCAACTCGGTGGTTTTATTGCGTTGGCTTTGCAATGACTCAACAACCGATAAGCGAGTTAATAGTGCCTTGTGTTCTTGTTCCGTCATTTTTAATGCATTGATCTGTTTATCAAGCTGCTGAATGTATTGATTCAAATAGGCCAGACGAGACTCTTGCTGCTGCGCTTGCCCAGAGAAATACAAACCGATACCCCATTGAATACCAACAGCGCTCATCACACCTAAGACGACCAAGCCCATAAAACGACGCTTATGCGCCGCTCTTTGTTCCTCTCGCCAAGGCAGTAAGTTAATGCTATGCAACATGAGAAGACTCCAACCACTCGATACCACGCAGTGCAAGGCCTGCTGCGGTGCTAAAACTCTGCCCAGACTGCTTACCTCGCTGGCGTTTCGCTAACTTATTGTTAAACAGAAGGAAGGGATCGAGAATCTCGCACTCAAGCTTGAGACGCCGCGAGATCTCTTGCGCCAACATCGGAGTATCTGCGCCACCACCTGAGAGCCAAATGCCTGCTAAACTGCCCGCGCCATTGACGGAGGTGAAAAGCTGCAACTGACGTTGAAGTCGCTCGATCAACTCATGCACAAAGCGCTCGTTTTTATCGGCTAATTCCGCATTGGTGCCCGACATCGCGCTGTCTTGGGACAACCACTGACAACCGAGAGGGATCTCTTTATGAAAAGGGGCTTTATCAGTAAAATCAATACAGAGCGCCGTTTGGGTATGGCCCACATCCATGAGCATCCAATCGCTGCGATGTTGTGCCCTGCTCGCCAACTGCCAGATGCTTAACAAACTGTGTATTTGCACATCAACCGCGATCGGTAAAAAGCCCGCTTTTTGAGCCGCTAACGCACGGCTTTCCACGACGTCTTTACGAGTGGCGTAAACTTGATAACTTACGGTGCTACTGCGACTTACGCTTTTTTCCATCACTTTGACGAAATCGAGACTCAGTTCTTCTATCGGGAACGGTGACTGATGAGAAAATGCCTGATAAATAGCAAACTCTTTTTCACGCGCCTGCAGGTCACTATCTATCTGTAATACCTTACTTATTACCGCATTGTCCGGTACCGATATGGCGACTTTGCGACTAAATAGTGGTAAACCCTTTCTTAGTTCTTTGAGTTTCTTTACAATTTTCTGATAATCCAGCGTGTGGTTATCGGAGAATATGTCCTCAGTAATAAATAATTCTTTATAACCGACGAGTGCATATGAATCACCCGCTAGCTTTAACACCACCGCTTTAATACTATGGTGGCCAATATCTATACCCGTAACCAATGATTTACCCATACGGCTTAGCTCCAGTAACGCTGCTTAGGCTTAGCTCGATTTGCTTATTTTGAGGTTAAATAAGCCACAATTTATTTTTAGAGCTAAATTTTTAGCCTAGAGTACAAGGGTTTGCATAAGGGCAGCCTTAACTAAACAGGGATTATCCGGTGAAGTTCATAAAGCGATTGTTATTACTTTCATTGATTTGCATTATTCTTGGAGTCACTACGATATTTGGCTTCTATTTTTACGTGAAGCCAGACCTCCCCGATGTAGCGACTTTACGTGATGTACAATTGCAGACACCGATGCAGGTCTATAGTCAAGATGGCAAGCTCATCGCCCAATTTGGAGAAAAGCGCCGAGTTCCGTTGCGTATTGAAGAGATCCCGCCTGAACTTATCGAAGCGATTATCGCCACCGAAGATAGCCGCTTCTACGAACACTATGGTTTTGACCCAATTGGTATCACTCGTGCTGCGGTCGCTGTGATCGCCTCAGGTAGCGCTAAACAAGGTGCAAGTACCATTACTCAGCAGCTTGCTCGTAACTTCTATCTCTCTAATGAGAAGAAGATCATGCGAAAAATCAAAGAGATTTTTATCGCTATTCATATCGAGCAATTGCTGACGAAAAAAGAAATCCTAGAGCTTTATCTCAATAAAATTTATCTCGGTTACCGATCGTATGGAATTGGAGCGGCAGCCCAAGTTTATTTTGGAAAAGAAGTCAAAGATTTAACACTGAGTGAAATTGCCCTGATTGCAGGACTTCCCAAAGCACCTTCAACCATGAACCCTATCTATTCTCTAGATCGCGCGACTAACCGCCGTAACGTGGTGCTACAGAGAATGCTTGATGAGAAATACATAACCCCAGCGCAATATGCGCAAGCCCGCTCTGAGCCCTTAATGTCGAAATACCACGGTGCTGAAATTGAACTTAATGCACCTTATGTGGCAGAAATCGCCCGTTCATGGATGGTGGAGCGCTATGGTGAAGAGTCGGCTTATACCTCTGGCATGATTGTCACCACAACAGTAGATTCCAAACAGCAGCAAGCCGCGAGTAAAGCTGCAATCAATAACCTACTCGCCTATGATGAGCGTCATGGCTATCGCGGTGCTGAAAAAGTAGTTTGGAAAGAAGGCCAAACGCCATTGAATGAACAGCAACTGGCCGAGCACTTAAATAATGAGCCGACTTATGGAGATTTATTACCAGCCGTCGTTACCCACGTAAGCAGCCAATCGGCTACGGTTTGGGTTAAGAATCAAGGATTGCAGACCATTGAATGGCAAGGCATGAACTGGGCTCGCCGTTTCTTAACTGATTCTCGACAAGGACCGGTTCCGAGTACAGCGACGGAAATCATCGCCGCTGGTGAACAAATTTGGGTACGTAATCGTGCTGAATACAGTGATGAGCATACCACCGACGAAGTACCACAGTGGTACTTAAGCCAAGTACCCAATGCCAACACTGCCTTTGTTGCCATGAACCCAGAAAATGGTGCGGTACTGGCGCTGGTTGGCGGCTTTAACTTTGTGCACAATAAATTTAACCGTGCGACTCAATCGGTGCGCCAAGTCGGCTCAAGTATTAAACCCTTTATCTACTCTGCCGCCATCGATAAAGGCATGACCTTAGCGACACTCATTAATGATGCGCCGATTAACCAGTGGGACCAAAGCCAAGGTACAGCATGGCGTCCTAAAAACTCACCACCGACTTATATTGGCCCAACTCGTCTTCGCGTTGGCTTGGCTCAATCCAAAAACGTGATGGCGGTGAGAGTGCTACGCGCTGTTGGGCTGGATGAAACACGTGAGTATCTCACTCGCTTTGGTTTTGATATTGACCAAGTACCACGCTCAGAAACCATTGCCTTAGGTGCGGGAAGCTTAACGCCGGTTAAGATGGCGCAAGGCTATTCCGTGTTTGCCAATGGTGGCTATTATGTTGAACCCTATTACATCAGCAAAGTTGAAGATCCCTTTGGCAAACTTGAGTATCAAGCCACACCAAAAGTCGTTTGCCAACAGCAGTGCACCCCAGACACAAATGAGTTCGATGAGCAAGATGTTGCATCGCACTATGCTCCACAAGTCATTTCCGAACAAAACGCATTTCTTGTCCGAGAGATGATGTACAGCAATATTTGGGGTGGCGGAAATTGGCGTGAAGGAACGGGTTGGAATGGTACAGGCTGGCGTGCACAAAAGCTGGGGCGTCGTGATATTGGTGGTAAAACAGGAACGACCAATGACTCCAAAGATGCGTGGTACAACGGCTATGCACCGGGCATGGTCGCTATTGCTTGGGTCGGATTTGATGATCATAACCGCAACTTAGGTAGGACAACCGAAAACAGCAATGTAGATGACGATGGTGTATCCGGTGCGGAAGCGGGAGCAAAAACGGCACAACCTGCTTGGATTGATTTTATGCGTCAAGTACTGGTCGATGTGCCAGCGCAAGACAAACCCATTCCCGCCAATATTGTGCGGGTAAGAATCGATATCGATACCGGCTTGTTAACCAATAAGTTTGATTCAAGCTCGATGTTTGAATACTTCATTCAAGGCACAGAGCCAACCGAGTATGTCGCAGAGAGTGTCTCTGACAACATCTACTCTTCACCTACAGGTGAAGAGCTATTCTAAAGCTCAGTAAAAAGAGGCTAAATTTAGCCTCTTTTTTTATTTCTCATTTAGCTTTGTTTTGATTGCGTGAGCCAACTGCTCAAAACGCTGCCTCAATGGCGATCCCGGCCGATAAGCTAATACTAAGCGGCGTGAAGGCTGCGGGTTGACCGCTTTAAGGTAACAAACGCCATCCTTCTCTTTGACATCTGGTAAAGAGAGTTCAGGTAACAGGGTAATTCCCCCACCCGCTGCGACCATATTACGCAGCGTCTCTAAGCTGGTCGCTTTAAAACGTTCGTCATCTTTTGCGCCTGCCGCAAAACAGAAACCTAAGGCTTGATCGCGTAAGCAATGACCGTCACCTAAAGCCAATACCGTTCGCCCTTTCAAATCCAACATACTTACTTCACTTTTTGCAGCCCATTCATGCCCACTAGGCACGGCAATACTCAATGCTTCGTCATACAGATCAATCTCTTTAAAGTGAGCCGTTTCCGCAACGGAGGCCAACACTAAACAATCGAGTTTTCCATCTTCTAACTGGCGCACAAGCTGTTGGGTTTGCGCTTCGTGTAAATAGAGCTCCAGTTCAGGAAATTGCTCTTTTAAAAAAGGCACAATACGCGGCAAAAGGTAGGGGCCTAAAGTGGGAATGAATCCAATATGGATAGGACCACTCATCGAGCCACCCTGGCCGCTAGCCATATCTCTGAAGGTTTTGATTTCACTTAAAATACGCTTGGCCTGATCGACCAATTGCAGGCCCGAATCGGTGAACAATACTCGGCGACTGCTGCGCTCTAATAATACTGTTCCCAGCTCATCCTCCAGTTTGCGGATCTGGCCACTGAGTGTTGGCTGGCTCACAAAACAAGCTTCTGCTGCTTTACGAAAATGTTTATGTTCAGCTAATGATACTAAGTACTCAAAATCACGAATGTTCATCTTCAATCTCAATAGAATCCACCTATTAAAACCATAGCATCAAACGATTGGAGCTATCAAAGGTTTTCTTCCATAATGGCTTCAACAAATGAGAGCAGCGGCTCTTAAAATCATAACCTAACTTAGAAAATCACAAGGAAAATAGAATGTTAGTATCTAAAGAAGGCCAAGCGGTACCACAAGTCACTTTCCCTACTCGTCAAGGTGATGCTTGGGTTAATCTCACAACAGATCAATTATTCAAAGGTAAAACCGTTATCGTATTTAGCTTGCCAGGTGCCTTCACCCCAACCTGTTCATCAAGCCACTTGCCGCGTTACAACGAACTGTACCCGGTGTTTAAAGAGCATGGCGTTGATGACATCCTATGTGTTTCGGTGAACGATACCTTTGTGATGAATGCTTGGAAAGCAGACCAAGAAGCAGAGAATATTACTTTCATTCCTGATGGCAATGGCGAATTTACTGACGGTATGGGTATGTTAGTTGATAAAAGCCAAATCGGTTTTGGCAAACGTTCATGGCGTTACAGCATGCTAGTCAAAGATGGCATCATCGAAAAAATGTTTATCGAAGCTGATGAACCGGGTGACCCGTTCAAAGTATCAGATGCTGACACTATGCTGAAATACATTGCACCTAACTATAAAACACAAGAATCGGTTACCGTATTTACTAAACCAGGTTGCCCATTCTGTACTAAAGCAAAACAACTCTTGATTGACCACGGTCTTCAATATGAAGAAGTGGTATTGGGTAAAGATGCAACCACAGTGAGCTTACGAGCTATCACAGGCCGTACCACCGTTCCGCAAGTTTTCGTTGGTGGTAAACACATCGGCGGCAGCGAAGAGCTAGAAGCTTACCTGGGCTAATCACGCCTGCCCTAGGAAAATCTTCCTAGGGCATCCTCCTCATTTAGACTCAATGACAGCATTATTAAATGTTGCCATCGACTATCCACATTCCAAATTTAGAGAAAGCGATGATGAAACAGTTAAACGTTGATGTAGCCATTATTGGTGGTGGGACCGCAGGACTCGGCGCTTATCGTGCAGCAAAAGCACATACGACTAGTGTCGTCATGATCGAAGGTGGCCCATACGGAACCACATGCGCTCGCGTCGGCTGCATGCCATCTAAGTTACTGATTGCGGCCGCTGAAAGCGTCCATCACATCCACAAAGCTCCTGCTTTTGGTATTCATCCTCAAGGTGAAATTGTCATTAATGGGCGTGAAGTGATGGCGCGGGTAAAACGTGAACGTGACCGCTTTGTCGGATTTGTGCTTGAAGGCGTTGAGGAGATCCCCGCTGAAGACAAAATCTCAGGCTACGCCCAATTTATCGACAACCACACCCTACAGGTCGACAACCATACCCAAATCAACGCCAAGCGGATCGTGATTGCTACCGGTTCTCGCCCAGCCTACCCCGCGGTATGGCATGAACTTGGCGATCGCTTAATCATTAATGATGACCTATTTGAGTGGGACGACTTACCGGAATCTGTTGCCGTATTTGGCCCGGGAGTTATTGGCTTAGAACTAGGTCAAGCCTTACATCGCTTAGGGGTAAAAGTGAAGCTGTTCGGCATTGGTGGACAAGTTGGCCCATTAACCGACCCTGATGTAATGGCTTACGCTGATAAAACGTTTAAGGAAGAATTCTATTTAGACGCTGACGTTAAAGTGGAAAGCATGAAACGCCTTGCTTCTCCAACAGGCCAAAACGACAAAGTTGAAATCCAATTCATCAACCGTGAAGGGCAGCTCGAGACATTTGTCGTTGACTATGTGTTGGCGGCAACCGGTCGTCGCCCGAACGTAGATAAATTGGCAATTGAAAATACCGATGTAGCCCTTGATGCGCGCGGCGTACCAACGGCCGATCACTATACGCTGCAAACCTCTGTAGACAGTATTTTCATTGCTGGTGATGCCAGTAATCAACTGCCACTGCTTCATGAAGCAGCCGATCAAGGTCGTATTGCAGGGGATAACGCTGGCCGCTACCCAGATATTCGCGCCGGGCTTCGTCGTTCTTCTATCTCAGCGGTTTTTTCAGACCCACAAATTGCGATGGTCGGTGAATCCTACAAACAGCTAACCACTCGTTTGGGAAATTGTGGCTGTTTTGCTATCGGTACTGTGTCGTTTGAAAATCAAGGCCGTTCACGCGTCATGCTGCGCAATAAAGGGTTATTGCATGTGTATGGCGAACAAGGAACAGGGCGATTTTTAGGCGCTGAAATGATGGGGCCGAATGCAGAGCACTTGGCTCATTTGCTGGCGTGGGCACATCAAAATCAGATGACGATTTCACAGATGTTGGATATGCCTTTTTATCACCCCGTAATTGAAGAAGGCGTGCGCACCGCGCTGCGTGATCTAAACGCTAAACTGCATTTAGGTCCTGAGATGATAAAGCATTGCATGGACTGCGGTCCGGGCTGTTAATTTTCAACATCCATTCATGCGGTCGCCCTTGTGCGGCCGTTTTTTATACGCTTTAGTTTCAGCCACGCCTTAGACTCACACCTTCGCGCACGTTATACTGCCGTTATTTTCTCTTTAATGAACGCGCTTATGCCTTGCAATAACTGCCAATCTTCGTGGTTTTGGAAAAAAATCGGCCGCTGCCAACGTTGTATGGATCAGCTCACTGTTTTGTCTGTTGGGTGCTGGCTTGTGTGGTGGTGGTTATGCAGGGAGAACCCTAAAACCATTGAATCGATCAGCTTGCTAATAGCGGGCTTTGCCTTTAACGGTTTGCTGTTTTTACATCTGTGGATGAAGTTTGTGGTACTCCCTTGGCGTAAGCGGCAAGGGCGCGACAAATAAAAAGCCAAAGAGCACAAAAGAAAAAGCCCCAGAACCAATAGTAGGTTTGGGGCCTTCTTAGATTCTTCTAAGAAAAAGCAGTGGTACAGTTATAGACCACGCTTTTCTTAAATTGTTCCGTGATCATTCGATCTTTTTGAGATCTTTTTCCAAGGCCTCATTAACGGCAATGATCGCGTTGGTAATCAAAGCATTAAGCGACGTTGACTCGCTTGATGATCTGCTCAACCAAATTGATCTCAAGCGCCACTTCATCACAAGCGTGCTGCCGTGGGCATTGTTCACAATCTTTAAGCACTTTCTCTGGCAGTAAGCTTTTTGAGGTTGGAATAAAATCATGCTTCATGAAAAACTCTGGCGTTCGAGTCAGAACAAACACTTTCTTAATCGCCATTTGCCGCGCTTTATTCACCAAATACGAGACGATCGCTTTTCCTTGTCCTTGACCTTGCCAACCTGCTTCTACACCAAGCGAACGAATTTCAGCCAACCCAGAGTCATAGACATATAACGAGGCGCATCCCGTCACTTCACCATGGTGTTCCGCCACGGCAAATGAACCAATATCGCGCACCAACTCATTGCGTGAACGGGGCAAGTTTTCTCCCATATTCGCCCAATAAGTGACCATACTTTCTAGCGTTTCAATATCCGTCAAACGGGCAGGACGAACTTTCACCGCCGTGGTGTCACGTTTGTCTAAACGCGCTTTAGCTTGATCAACCGCATAGGCCACTTGTTTTGGCGAAACGCCGCCTAAAGCGCTGCGTTTTTCTAAGCAAGATTCGATGGTGAGGATCGCATAAACATCATCTTCAATGACCGACGAAAACTCTTTAAGCTCGGCAAGGGTCAGTTCTTCAAGCGCACACCCTTTCGCAATCGCGCCAACCACCGCGACGCCCACAATATGGTGCGCTTCACGGAAAGGGATCCCTTTGGCGACTAAATAATCAGCTAATTCGGTAGCATTGGCATAGCCTTGTTTGGCCGCTTCTAAAGTCCGTTCGGTTTTAATTTTGATGCCATCAAAGCAAAGCGCAGCCATTTCCATGCAGTCGTTCCAAGTATCCAGCGCGTCAAACAGCCCTTCTTTGTCTTCTTGCATATCTTTGTTATAAGCCAATGGTAAGGCTTTGACCGTCATCATCATGCCCGCAAGCGAGCCATAAACACGGCCAGTTTTGCCACGGATCAGCTCTAATGCATCAGGGTTTTTCTTTTGCGGCATCAAGGATGAACCCGAAGTCACGGTGTCAGCCAGTTCGATAAAACCAGACTCACCCGAGTTGTAGAAGATCATATCTTCCGCCAAGCGCGATAAATGCAGCATCGAGATCGACGCCACCGACATCAATTCCATCACGTGATCTCGGTCAGATACTGAATCGAGCGAGTTACGCGTGGCACGGCGAAACCCTAAATGATGAGCAAGCTGTTCACGATCAATCGGATAGGCCGTACCTGCCAGCGCGCCGGAGCCAAGTGGACAAGTATCAAGGCGCTTAATCGCATCATTTAAACGAGAGTAATCACGCTCAAACATTTCAACATAGGCCAAACACCAATGCGCAAAGGTCACTGGTTGCGCACGTTGCAGGTGGGTATAACCGGGCAAAACCGTCGCTTGGTGCTGCTGAGCAACCGACACTAGTTTCGTTTGCAGACGATCTAACCCCAACAGTAATTGCTGACCTTGCTGGCGGCACCACAATTTTAAATCGGTCGCGACTTGGTCATTACGAGAGCGCCCAGTGTGCAGCTTTTTGCCTAAATCACCCACTTTGCTGATCAACTGCTGCTCAACCCAAGAATGAATATCTTCTGCATCAGAGCGTAAGATCTGCTCAGGATCTTCCATCACTTCCAGTTTGAGTTCGTTGAGCGCAAGTTCTAGTTTTTGCTGCTCCTCTTCGCCCAAAACATTCACTGACACCAACGCCTTTGACCATGCTATAGAGCCCACAATGTCTTGTTCAGCCAATCGGTAATCAAAGCGAAGTGAATCGTTGAACTCTTTGAACCTCGTGTCTGCTGCTTGGGTAAATCTACCGCCCCATAATGCCATTGCGTATCTCCTGCTCTTAGGTCGCGACTGAGCGTGACCACATCAAATTGCTCAATCATTTTTATAATAAAGATCGCTACTAGAGCGATCTTTTATTGTTATTTTTGTGTCTCTACCTTGGGTGTTAACCTAGGCTTTATTCTTCTTCGCTTCGTTCAACGCTCTGATCCGGCTTGCCAACGAATAGAGACGAATGAAGCCGCCTGCGTGGCTTTGGTCATACACAACATCTTCACCAAAGGTCGCAAACTCTTCCGAGTACAAGCTGTTTTCCGAACGTTTTTGCGTCACTGTCGCTTGCCCTTTGTAAAGCTTCACAACCACTTCACCATTAACATCCTGTGCCAGCTCATCGGCTGCAGCCATGATGGATTTACGCAGCGGAGTGAACCAACGGCCATCGTATACAAGATGCGACGCTTTGACACCCAGTTCTTCACGAAATTCGAATGAGGCTTTATCGAGCACTAACTGCTCAACAGCACGCAACGCTTCCATCATGATGGTGCCTCCTGGGGTTTCATAACAACCACGAGACTTCATACCAACCAAACGGTTTTCGACGATGTCGATACGACCAACGCCGTGTTTAGAGCCTTTCTCATTAAGGTAAACGAGTGCGTTGTAAGGCGTCATCAGCTCACCATCGACGCCAACGACTTCGCCTTTCGCGACCTGCAGTGTGACAAACTCTGGTTCATTTGGTGCTTGTTCTGGATCTACTGTCCATACCCAGCAATCCTCATTAGGGGCATTCCAAGTACTCTCAAGCACGCCACCTTCGGTCGAAATGTGCCACGCGTTCGCATCACGCGAGTAAATTTTCGTCAATGAAGCGGCGCAAGGAATGTTACGCTCAGCAAGGAAATCAAGACACTCTTCACGACTCACGATGTCCCACTCACGCCAAGGGGCAATCACATGTAAATCAGGCGCTAGGGCTGCAAACGCACCTTCAAAACGCACTTGGTCATTACCTTTCCCCGTACAGCCGTGACACAGCGCATCAGCACCCACTTTACGCGCTACTTCGACTTGCGCTTTGGCAATGATTGGGCGAGCCATTGACGTCCCAAGCAGGTATTTACCTTCGTAATAAGCGCCTGTTTTTAGTGTTGGGTAGATGTATTCAGCGACCATCTCTTCTTTAAGATCGACCACATAACACTCTGACGCGCCAGACGCTTTCGCTTTCTCTTCAATGCCGACCAATTCTTCTTCACCTTGGCCGACATCGGCAACAAAGGCAACCACTTCACAATCGTAGTTTTCTTTTAACCACGGAATGATTACCGAGGTATCTAGACCGCCAGAGTATGCGACAACGACTTTATTGACTTGAACCTTGCTCATCTTACTTTCTCCATTTCCCGGCGCTGCGCTTGGCGGTCAGTGCTCTGGGTGATTAATTACTTACAGCTGTTATCAACAACTGATTAAATGCGTTTATTGAGGTAAAAATTGGGTCCCGATACTTTCGCCCGCAAACAATTTGCTGAGCTTATCTGGGTAACGCCATGTCGCCACTTCAATCGGGCGACCTAAATCATTTGCCGCTTCCAGCGCCGCTTTCACTTTGACAATCATGCCATCCGTGATCACTTTGCCTTTAATCAGCGCATTGGCCTGCTGCTCATTGAGGCTCGACAACAAATGGCCTTTGCCATCCAGCACACCGCTCACATCGGAAAGCAGAACGAGCTCTGCATCCAATGCGCCAGCCACTGCAACGGCTGCTTGATCGGCGTTGACATTCATCATTTGACCATCAGCGGTCAGGCCAATCGAGCTGATAATAGGCAAACCACCAGCGGCTAAAATCGCTTGCACGATTTGTGAATCACCAGGAGAAGCCTTGCCCACTGCGCCGAGTTCTGGATCCAACTCTTCGACTTTGCATAACCCGCCATCAGCGAGCGATAAACCAACCGCATTTAAGCCATCTTTAATCGCTTGCCCTTGCAGCATTTTGTTGGCTGTCCCAGCCAGCGCGCCTGCAATCAGCGGAATTTGGTCATAAGGCGTGACACGCAAACCTTCTTTCTTCACGGTTTTTAGTTGTAATTTCGCCATCAGGTCATCGACGAGATAACCGCCCCCGTGCACGATGACAATTCGTCGCTGAGCTTGGGCTTGATACAGTGCGATTGCGCCAAACAGTTTGCTTAGCGTTTCAGAACAAGACAGCGCCGCGCCGCCTAACTTAATCACTAATGGATTTTGCTTTGTATCTGTCATATTTAACCCTTACGCTTGGTGCGTTACACCAAAGCCGTTAGCTCAGAAAAACCGTAATGAATATTTAAACACTGCATCGCTTGGCTCGATGCCCCCTTTAATAAATTATCGATCGCGGACACGACGATAATATGCTCACCTTGCACTCGCCAACCGAGGTCGCAAAATGGCGTAAATTCAACATCTTTGATGCTCGGCAAGGTTGATTTGAGCCGAACCGCTGGTTTGTTAGCGTACGCCTTCTCAAAAGCATGGCTGACTTGTTGCTCTGAAATACCTGATGCAAGCTTCATCGTCACGGTGGCCAAAATACCGCGTTTGAAATTCCCTAAGTGAGGCGTAAAAATCACATCACATCCTAAATGGGCGACGATTTCAGGTTGGTGGCGATGAGTAAACACGCCGTATGGCTGTAAGCTCACTTCACAAAAACTATTGGTTAATGTCGCTTTTCTGCCCGCACCTGTGACACCGCTGGTGGCATTAATCACCGGCCATTGAGTTGTATCTAACAAACCCGCTTCAACCAAAGGCTTTATCGCCAGTTGCGATGCGGTTGGATAGCAACCCGCAACAGCGATCAATTGGCTCTGCTTAATTGCCTCATAATTCCATTCCGCCAGTCCATAAACCGCGTTTTCTAACCATTTAGGGTGTTGATGTTTAAAACCATAGTAATTTTGGTAAAAATCATCACCTTTGACGCGAAAAGCACCAGAAAGGTCGAAAACTTGACAATTTTGCGCAAGAAAAATAGGCGCGAGATCATGGCTCACCTCATGAGCCGTAGCTAAAAACACCACATCACATTGGCTTGCAACGCTCACCGGATCCACTAATGGTTGTACCTGCATGTCGACAATACCGGAGAGTTTGCCATGCAGCTCAGCCATTGGTTTTCCAGCATCTAGGCTATTGGCGGAAACGTATAAACCTGATAGCGTGAGTTGTGGGTGTTTTTGCACCATATACGCCAACTCAGCGCCGGTATAACCGCTAGCTCCGATAATTGTGGTTTTCAACATCTCGTGACATCCAATTTCAAGGTAAAAAAGACAATCTAAAAATGACTATAAATTTCAAAAAAGACACTTAACTCGGTTTTTTATTCACACAAAGTGATTTAATATGTGTTTTACCTTCTCGCAATTACTCTGTCAATACTAGGAGCAAAGATAATATGCAATTACCCAGTTTTCTTGAGGTTTACCAAGGTCTGATTTCGACCTCTTCCATCAGCTCCACAGATGCTCGTTGGGACGAAGGTAACCAAAGTGTGATTGATAAATTGGCAAGCTGGTTTTCCAGCTTAGGGTTTGTAGTCGACACCATTGAAGTCGCGCCGGGAAAATACAATTTAGTGGCGAAGAAAGGGTGCGGCGAAGGTGGCCTACTGCTCGCGGGGCACAGTGATACCGTTCCATTTGACGAAGGGCGTTGGAATTTTGAACCACACGCGTTAACGCAAGCCAATGATCGTTTCTATGGCTTAGGCACGGCAGACATGAAAGGCTTTTTTGCTTTTATCTACGAAGCGGTGAAAAAAGTCGATTGGAGTAAACAGAGTAAACCGCTGTATGTGTTGGCGACCAGTGATGAAGAAACCACCATGCTCGGCGCGCGTCATTTCGCTGAACATGCACCATTTCAACCGGATTACTGCATTATTGGTGAGCCGACTAGCCTTGTGCCCATCCGCGGCCATAAAGGCCACGTAGCCAACGCTATTCGAGTGACAGGAAAATCGGGCCACTCGTCAGATCCTGCTCTGGGCGTAAATGCCATCGAAATCATGCATGAAGTGCTGTTCGCGTTAATGCAACTGCGCGACAAATTGATCAAAGAGTACCATCACCCAGGCTTTGCCATTCCTCACCCTACTTTGAACCTCGGTCATATCCACGGTGGCGATAGTCCAAACCGCATTTGTGGCTGCTGCGAATTGCATTACGATGTGCGCCCGCTGCCCGGCATGAGTCTAGATGGGCTCGATAACTTGCTGCGCAATGCACTGAATGAAGTCAGTGCAAAATGGCCCGGTCGCATTGAGATTACCGCGCTGCATGATGCGATTCCGGGTTATGAATGTCAGCATGATCACCCCTTTATTGGCAACATTGAAGAGATTTGCAATACCGCTTCACAAACCGTGAATTACTGTACTGAAGCACCGTTCTTACAACAATTATGCCCAACACTAGTACTCGGCCCAGGTTCGATCGATCAAGCGCATCAACCGGATGAATTCCTAGCGTTTGAATTTATTGATCCAACCATCTCGATTTTGTCCAAAGCAATGTATAAATACTGCTTCTAGCCTACCAAGCTTACTCAAGCGATAAATGCCTGACCGGGTTTCTACGGTCGGGCATTTTTGTAATAAAATTTCAGTAATTTACGCCAATTATTCACCAAATGATCACGTTCAATAACATTCAGCAATAATCGTAAAAATAGTCGGCTTTATTTGACTCTACAGGGATCTTTTCGCTAGATTGTGTACTTAGCAAGGAACAATGGATGTAATTTTTTTACAAGGCAGGATGACAATGAACGAAAAATACGCTGCGCTCAAAAGTAACGTGAGCATGCTTGGCCGTTTGCTGGGCAACACCATTCAGGACGCCCATGGTGACGTTATCTTAGAGAAAGTGGAAACCATCCGAAAACTTTCAAAATCAGCCCGTAATGGCAATCAAGCCGACCGAGACAGCTTGGTTGAAGAGATCAAAAACCTTCCCAACGAACAGCTCACCCCAGTAGCGCGGGCATTCAACCAATTTCTTAACTTAACCAACATGGCCGAGCAGTACCACACCATTTCACGTCACTGTGAAGAACATGTGTGTGAGCCTGATGCGATTAATTTACTGTTTACTAAACTGAATCAAAATAAAATCAGTAAATTGGATGCTGCTCAAGCGGTACGCGATCTCAATATCGAGTTAGTGCTAACGGCTCACCCAACCGAAATTACACGCCGCACGATGATCAACAAGCTGGTGAAAATTAACGAGTGTCTCTCCAAGCTTGAACTCAGTGACCTTTCATTTAAAGAGCGCCAAAAAACCGAACGCCGTTTAGAACAGTTGATCGCGCAAAGCTGGCATTCAGATGTGATTCGTAAGCAGCGCCCTACGCCACTGGATGAAGCAAAATGGGGCTTTGCGGTGGTGGAAAATTCTCTATGGCAAGCCGTGCCTGATTTTCTTCGTGAATTTGATGAGCACCTCACCAACTACTTAGGTGAAGGACTACCAATTGATGCACGCCCTGTGCATTTCTCTTCGTGGATGGGCGGCGACCGTGATGGTAACCCCTTTGTGACTCATAAAATCACCCGTGAAGTAATGCTGCTTTCTCGCTGGAAAGCGGCCGATCTCTACCTAGGTGATATCAATGAGCTGGTCAGCGAATTGTCGATGACCAAATGCAGTGACGCGCTACGCGATTTGGCTGGCATAGATGAACACGAACCTTATCGCGCTATTCTCAAACGCCTGCGTGAACTACTCAGCGAAACACTGGAAGTGTTGGATGCCAAGATCAATGGCCAACAACTGGCACGCAAAGCACCACTGCAAAATATCGCACAGTTGTGGGAACCGCTTTATGCCTGCTACCAATCTTTACATCAATGCGGCATGGGCGTCATTGCCGATGGCTCGCTGCTTGATACTCTGCGCCGGATTAAAGCGTTTGGTGTGCATCTTGTACGTTTGGATATTCGCCAAGAGAGCACTCGTCACTCTGATGTGATCTCCGAGCTCACCCGTTATTTAGGCATTGGTGATTATGACCAGTGGAGCGAGCAAGACAAAATTGCGTTTCTCACCAATGAGTTGAGCTCAAAACGTCCTTTGTTACCTCGTGACTGGCAGCCTTCAGAAGCGGTACAAGAGGTGATCGACACCTGTAAAATCGTTGCTTCTCAGCCTCGCGAAGCCTTTGGTGCTTATGTGATTTCGATGGCTCGTACCGCATCAGATGTACTTGCCGTACATCTATTGTTGCAAGAGTGTGGCTGTCCTTATCGCATGGACGTTTGTCCACTGTTCGAAACTTTGGATGATTTAAACAACGCAGAAACGGTGATCCGCCAACTAATGGGCATTGATCTCTATCGTGGCTTTATTCAAAACCACCAGATGGTGATGATTGGTTACTCTGATTCGGCTAAAGATGCAGGTGTAATGTCCGCTGGTTGGGCGCAATACAGCGCGATGGAAGCTTTGGTTAATGTCAGTGAAGAGGCCGGAATTGAACTGACACTATTCCATGGACGCGGCGGCACCATTGGCCGCGGGGGCGCTCCAGCACATGCGGCACTGCTTTCACAGCCACCCAAAAGCTTAAAAGGTGGCTTGCGTGTGACGGAGCAAGGCGAAATGATCCGCTTTAAGCTTGGTCTACCAGAAGTAGCGGTCAATAGTTTTACGATGTACGCCAGCGCCATTTTAGAAGCTAACCTGCTGCCACCACCAGAGCCAAAACAAGATTGGCGCGACTTAATGGAGGTATTGTCTGAAGTCTCTTGCGAAGCGTATCGCCATATTGTTCGCGGCGAGCCGGACTTTGTCCCGTACTTCCGCCAAGCAACGCCAGAGCTAGAGCTGGGTAAATTGCCGCTCGGTTCACGTCCGGCTAAACGCAACCCTAATGGTGGGGTCGAAAGCTTACGTGCAATCCCGTGGATCTTCTCTTGGAGCCAAAACCGCCTCGTGCTACCAGCCTGGCTAGGTGCGGGAGAAGCAATTCAGTTTTCTATCGATAAAGGACACCAAGCACTGCTGGAAGAGATGTGCCGTGAATGGCCATTTTTCTCAACGCGTTTAGGCATGCTAGAGATGGTTTACTCCAAGTGCAACATTGAAATCTCACGCTATTACGATGAACGCTTAGTCGATGAATCGTTACGCCCGCTCGGTGAGCGTTTGCGTTCTCAATTACAGAAAGACATCAAAGCGGTGTTAAATGTAGAAAACAATGAGAACTTGATGCAAAGCGATCCCTGGGGTCAAGAGTCAATCCGTTTGCGCAATATCTATGTTGAGCCATTAAATATGCTGCAAGCAGAGCTGTTGTACCGCACCCGCCAAACCGAAACCGCACCAGCAGAGTTAGAAGAAGCCTTAATGGTGACTATCGCGGGTATTGCAGCAGGAATGCGTAACACAGGCTAAGTAACAGCATTTTATTTCACAAACTAGCTAAAAGGCCGCCTCTGTGCGGCTTTTTATTTTAAATCACAAAAATTATTGAGCATATTATCAGTTTTTTAAGCTAAACTAACAAAGTATTCTACTTTATGCTTATTATTTAGATATACTACTGCTCCTCTGCGGTAGCATACAAACATAACAAATCGCAGGTCGATATGCGTCACGCATATAATCCTAGGTGATAAACGGCTTTTTAAGGTGACACAACCCACTCCGTCAATAGAACGGTGGGTGTTGCTTAAACTCATTCATGATTGATGCCATCAGAAGCACAACACGAGTTTGAGCAAGTTGTTTTTGAGTTTATTAACCATTTGGATTAAAGACATGTCATTACCACACGTTATCCTCACTGTTTTGAGCACTCGCGATGCCACAGGGTACGACATCACAAAAGAGTTCTCTTCGAGCATTGGCTATTTTTGGAAAGCCAGCCACCAACAAGTTTACCGCGAACTGAATAAAATGGGTCAACAAGGCCTAGTCACTTGTGTATTAGAACCGCAAGATGGCAAGCCAGATCGTAAAGTTTACTCCATCACCGATGCAGGTCGCAGCGCTTTAGGTGAATGGTTTGACCAACCTACAGCTCACCCAACCGTACGTGATGAATTTAGCGCTAAATTGATCGCTTGCGCGGTACAACCAGCAACACCTTACCGAATTCAACTGGGTGAATTGGTTGAAGAATCGAAAAAACTGGTTGCTCACTACAAAGAGATTGAGTCTGCGTACTATGCAACACCAGCTACTCTCGATAAGCTACAGCGCCTTGAGCGTCTAACACTACGCCGCAACCTACTGGTTCGCCAAGCGTGGGTTGATTGGGCTGAAGAAGTGCTTGCTGAACTCGATGCAATGGCTTAATGCCAACCATAAAAAAGGGTGATGCTCTGTGAGCATCACCCTTTTTGTTTTCCGCGACCAAATCAAATACCATCACCGGCAATGAAACTTTGAGAGCGGCCATTAAATTGTTGGTCCATATCTAACGAAGGCTTGTCGGTTTGCGGACGACCGACAATTTTGGCTGGCACTCCAGCGACGGTAGTGTGCGGAGGCACCGCTTGCAATACCACCGAACAAGAACCAATTTTCGCCCCTTCGCCCACTTCAATATTACCGAGAATTTTGGCACCCGCGCCAATCATCACACCTTCACGAATTTTCGGGTGGCGATCGCCGCACTCTTTACCCGTTCCACCTAGCGTTACATCTTGTAAAATAGAGACGTCATTCTCCACCACTGCAGTTTCACCGATCACAATACCTGTGGCATGGTCAAGCATGATGCCGCGACCAATACGTGCAGCAGGATGGATGTCCACTTGGCAAGCTACCGAAATTTGGTTTTGAAAATAGGTAGCCAACGCCACTCGACCTTGCTTCCATAACCAGTTCGCGACGCGATAGCCTTGTAAGGCATGGTAGCCCTTGAGATAAAGTAGAGGCATTGAAAACATAGATACCGCGGGGTCGCGATTGACAGTCGCGCAGATGTCACACGCCGCCGCTTCCATAATGCTGGGGTCTGCGGCAAATGCCTCTTCGACCACTTCACGCACCGCCATCGCAGGCATTGAGGCCGTATTCAGCTTATTGGCAAGAATGTAGCTCAAGGCCGAGCTTAAACTATCATGCTTAATAATAGTGGCATGATAAAAACTGGCCAGCATCGGTTCTTGTTCTGACTGCTCGCGCGCCTCTTTGACTATGGCTTGCCACACTTTGAGTTTTTCGCAATGTTTCATCGTTGGTTGATCACCCTTCCTCATCCAATCTCTAGAGCGTCAATGTAGATTGCTAATAGGCTTTGTGCCTAATCATGAGCAATGAATTAGCGTTCTGCTTTTTTATCACGAGCCAGCAAATCTTGTGCTGCAACACGCGCATCTTTTCCTTGATACAGCACTTGATAGATTTGATCAACTATTGGCATTTCAACCTCCATGCGCGCCGCTAATAACCACACCTCTTTGGTGTTGCGATAACCTTCAACCACTTGGCCAATTTCTTGCTGCGCCGTGTCCACATCTTTTCCTTGTCCCAACGCCAAACCAAAGCGACGGTTACGTGATTGGTTATCGGTACAAGTGAGCACTAAGTCACCCAATCCAGCCATCCCCATAAAAGTTTCTGGCTGAGCACCTAACGCCGCACCTAAACGGCACATTTCGGCCAGACCGCGCGTAATCAATGCAGTACGCGCATTCGCACCAAAGCCAATCCCATCGGACATGCCAGCGCCAATTGCAATCACGTTTTTCACCGCACCACCTAGCTGCATGCCAATAAAATCACTATTGGCGTAAACGCGGAAAGTTTTGCTGCAGTGAATTTTGCCTTGCAGATCTTCGACAAACTGCGCGTCAGGCGAGGCAACAGAAATTGCGGTAGGCATTCCCATCGCCAGCTCTTTAGCAAAAGTCGGCCCAGATAACACCGCCAATGAATAGCGCTCGCCAATGGTGTCATAGGCCACATCCATCAGTAACCGCCCCGTTTCAGGTTCAAGCCCTTTGGTTGCCCAACAAATACGGGAATCATCACGCAAGTGAGGCTTTAAACTGTTCATAACAAGGCCAAATACGTGGCTCGGAACGACAACCAACAAATCGCGGCTCGCTTGTACCGCTTTTTTCAAATCGGTTTCCACAATCAGCGAATCGGGAAAATCAATACCGGGTAAAAATTCTTGGTTAGCACGATCAGCATCAAGACGAGCCATATGCTTAGCATCGTGTCCCCAAAGGACAACATTAGCACCGTTACGTGCTAAAGAAATCGCCAGAGATGTGCCGTAAGAACCCGCACCAACTACTGTCATGGTGATCGCTTTACCGTAAATACTGTTAGGATCTGTCATTGTTTCGTCCATTGCTATTCGTGTTGTCATGTTATACCTAAATTCCTTCCGATACAGCTTTCAATACGGAGTAACAAGGAACGGAGGTATTGGCATTCGAAATAAACAAAAAATGCACAACGCACCATCATTATCTGGGATGCTTTGTGCATTTTTTATCATCAAAGTCTGACGTGGAACGCCAACGTTAATGATCTAACGTCATTAACGATTAAGCTTCTGCTTGCTCGCCTTGAGTCGCTTGTTGTTGTAGGTAGTTCATAAACAATGCATCAAAGTTCACTGGTGCAAGGTTAAGTTGTGGGAATGTCCCTTTAACAACTAAGCTAGAAATCGTTTCACGTGCATATGGGAACAGAATGTTCGGGCAGAATGCACCTAAACAATGAGCAAGTTGACCCGCTTCCATTTTTTCAGCAGTAAAAATACCACCTTGTTGCACTTCGCATAAGAACGCGATTTCTTCCGCGTTTTTCACTGTCACCGTTAGGCGTAATACGACTTCATACACACCTTCACCCAGATCACGACTTTGAGTGTCAAGATCCAACTTCACATCTGGATTCCACTCTTTTTGGAACATAACAGGTGAGTTTGGCGCTTCAAAAGAGACATCTTTTAGAAAGATACGTTGAATTGCGAAATTTTGTTGTGCGGCTTCAGCCATGATTAAATCCTTAAATACTTACAAATTCAGTGTTGCTTTTAGACTAACCGAGCTGATTTCGAATGACTAGATGAGCTCACGATTACGTGGAAAACATCACAACTCTTAGCATCAAATGCTGGCTTTTCAGCCAGCACACTCAGTTCAAGATAACCGCGATCAGTGAATTATTTATTGCCACGAACCAATGGCAAGTTCGCTTCATTCCAAGCTACAAGACCATTTTTCAGTAGATTCACATTCTCAAACCCAGCTTTAGCAAGCAGGTTGGCACTCTCTTGCGCGGTTTGACCCGTTTTACATACCACAATGATTGGGTCAGACTTATGCTTTTCAAGGCTAGCCAAGTTACCGGATTTAATATCCGACGGCAAAATGTGAACCGCATCGGTAATATGGCCTTTTTTAAACTCATCTTTCGTGCGGATATCGACAACCACACCGTTTTCACGATTCATTAAAAGCGTCGTTTGTGAAGCGGTGATCTCTTTATAGGCTGCCGTGGTTGATTTCACGATGCTCATGATTAAGGCGACGAGAATACCTACCCATGCCAAAGATAGAATCATATTGTGTTGGAAAAATTCGATGTACTCTTGCATATTCTGTGCTCTTGCAATGTGGGCTTAAAATCAGACAAGGAGTATAACGAGGTTGTCAGCCAGACGCGAGGGCTTACATTGCATAATAAGAAACTGTTGCCGTTTTTCAGCGCGCTCATCGCACTGCAAGCGCGCAATCCACATCAGCTTAAAAGCTTAAGCTATCGGAAAAGGAAAAGCCGTCACGTTATCAATATGATCTTGGCCTAACGCCAGCATAATCAAGCGATCAATACCAAGCGCTACTCCTGAACATTCAGGCAAGCCAGCCTCTAATGCTGCTATCAAGTGGTAGTCAATCGGCTGTTCGACCAGCCCCATCGTTTTACGCTTTTGGTTATCCGCTTCAAAACGAGCCAGTTGCTCTTGTGGGTTGTCCAGCTCATGAAAACCATTCGCAAGTTCAATCCCTTTGAAGTAGACCTCAAAGCGATCCGCAACACGATGATCTTGCCGGTTAATCTTAGCTAGTGCCGCTTGTGATGCAGGAAAATCGTAAACAAAAACGGGTACCTGTTGACCAATTTCCGCCTCAACACCGACACTAAATAGCAGTTGCAGTAAGGTATCTCTATCCTCTTCTGGCTCAGCAATGTCACTTAGACCTAATCGGCTCGCAGCCGCTTTTAACTCGTTCATTGAGCCTTCTAACGGACAAACCCCAAGTACCTGCAAAAATGCTTGTTGGTAACTCATCTTCTGCGCCGCTCCACACCGCAAAATAAGTTGCAGCAATTGATCCATCTCATCCATTAAATCATGGTGAGTAAAACCAACCCGATACCACTCTAACATCGTAAATTCTGGGTTGTGATAGCGGCCATTTTCCTCGTTGCGAAACGCTTTATTGATCTGATAAATCGAACCACTCCCCGCCGCCAAAAGTCGTTTCATATGAAACTCTGGGCTAGTCATTAAATAGAGTTGACGGCCATCAGCATAGCCTGGGCCAACAAACTGGGTTTGGAAGGTTTGCAAATGAATGTCGGTTACCGTGGCATGACTCATGGCTGGTGTGTCGACTTCCAATACATCTCGTAGTTCAAAGAAATGGCGGATCTGCTTGAGTAACTGAGCACGCTGTTTGAGTTGTGATATTGATGCGGTTGGCATCCAGTTTTTTCTATTCATGTTCTCGCACACATAAGTTTGGATGATATGAATTTTACTGACTTAAAGCGTAATTCCAAATTCTAACGTGATTATTATCACACAAAGAAAAATAAGTATGCTCGCGCTTGCACTTCCGAAGCAAAAACCTAACAGAATCAATTTTTTCCTTACACAGCTCTTCTACACTACCCGTACCACTTAAGGCTTACGAACCTTTAACTATAACAAGCGGATTTTCCGCATCACACACCGGAGGATAACTGTGCAAATTATCACCACAGATATCGCAGTCATCGGCGCAGGCGGCGCTGGTCTTCGCACTGCAATTGCAGCCGCTGAAGCAAACCCTGATTTAGAAGTTGCTCTGATTTCTAAAGTTTATCCTATGCGATCTCATACGGTTGCAGCGGAAGGAGGCTCAGCAGCAGTTATCAAGGAAGAAGATAGCCTTGACAACCACTTCAACGATACCGTTGGTGGTGGAGATTGGCTATGTGAACAGGATGTTGTTGAATATTTTGTGGCCAACTCGACCCGCGAGATGGTGCAAATGGAACAGTGGGGTTGCCCATGGAGCCGTAAAGAAAATGGCGAAGTCAACGTACGCCGTTTTGGTGGCATGAAAGTCGAGCGTACTTGGTTTGCGGCTGACAAAACAGGCTTCCATATGCTGCACACCCTCTTCCAAACTTCAATGAAGTACCCACAAATCAATCGATTTGATGAGTATTTCGTGGTGGATCTACTTGTTGAAGATGGCGAAGTTCAAGGGCTTATCGCGATTCATATGTCCGAAGGTGAGCTAGTAACCATCAAAGCGAAATCAGTGGTATTAGCCACTGGTGGCGCCGGCCGTGTGTACCACTGCAACACCAACGGCGGCATTGTAACCGGCGATGGTATGGCGATGGCTTATCGTCATGGCGTCCCTCTACGCGATATGGAGTTCGTGCAATACCACCCAACTGGCCTACCTGGCACGGGTATTTTGATGACGGAAGGCTGCCGCGGTGAAGGTGGTATCATCGTCAATAAAAATGGCTATCGTTATCTGCAAGATTACGGTATGGGCCCAGAAACTCCGGTGGGTCAGCCTAAAAACAAATACATGGAACTCGGTCCTCGCGACAAAGTTTCTCAAGCTTTCTGGCATGAACAACAGAAAGGCAACACCATCAAACATCCGCTTGGTGATGTGGTGCTGCTTGATCTTCGCCACCTCGGTGAAGAGTACTTACAAGAGCGTTTGCCGTTTATCTGCGAATTGGCGAAAGCTTACGTCAACGTTGATCCAGCAAAAGAGCCGATCCCAATTCGTCCAACCGTACACTACACCATGGGTGGTATCGAAACGGATGGACAATGTGAAACGCGCATCAAAGGTCTGTTTGCTGTCGGCGAATGTGCCTCGGTTGGCTTGCATGGTGCAAACCGTTTGGGTTCTAACTCGTTAGCTGAATTTGTGGTCTTTGGCCGCGTTGCGGGTGAAAGTGCAGTGAAACGCGCAGCGGAATTCAAAGGTTGGAACGATGAATCTATCGCCAAACAAGTCAAAGCCGTAGAAGAGCGTATTGCAGCGTTAATGAACCAAGAAGGTGATGAAAACTGGGCCACCATTCGCACTGAGATGGGTCACACCATGGAAGCGGGTTGTGGTATCTACCGCCAAGAAGATTTAATGCAAGCGACGATTGATAAAATCACCGAGCTAAAAGCACGCTACAAGAACATTAGCATTAAAGATAAAGGCAAAGTGTTCAACACCGACCTTCTGTACGCTATCGAAGTCGGTTATGGCCTTGAAGTGGCTGAAGCTATGGTTCACTCAGCTATCTTGCGTAAAGAATCTCGCGGTGCGCATCAGCGTTTAGACGAAGGTTGTACTGAGCGTGATGATGTGAACTACCTCAAGCACTCTTTAGCTTTCTATCAACCTGATGCCGCTCCAAGTATCGACTACAGCGCGGTTAAGATCACGAAATCTCAGCCGAAAGCTCGTCTCTATGGTGAAGCGGCAGAACAGGCTGCCGCTGCGGAAAAAGCGGCAGAAGAGAAAAGCGCAGAGGAGCAAAAATAATGTCAGCAAATCGCATTCAAAAAGTAGACATTTTGCGCTACGACCCAGAAAAAGATGCTAAGCCACACCTGCAAGCGTTTGAAGTTCCTTTTGATGACACCATGTCAGTGCTCGACGCAATTGGCTACATCAAAGATAACCTCGATAAGGATCTCTCTTATCGCTGGTCTTGCCGTATGGCGATCTGCGGTTCGTGTGGTGTGATGGTTAATGGCGTACCTAAATTGGCTTGTAAAAGCTTCCTGCGCGATTACCCTAATGGCGTGAAAATTGAACCTTTAGCCAACTTTCCAATTGAAAAAGATTTGATCGTGGATATGACTTCGTTTATCGAGCGTCTTGAAGCCATTAAACCCTACATCATTGGCAACGATCGCAAACCTGAAGATGGCACCAACTTACAAACGCCAGAGCAAATGGCCAAATACAAACAATTTGCTGGTTGTATTAACTGCGGTCTTTGCTACGCGGCCTGCCCTCAGTTTGGTTTGAACCCTGAGTTTATTGGCCCCGCAGCATTAACCCTTGCTCACCGCTACAACTTAGATAGCCGTGACCATGGTAAAGCCGAGCGTATGAAGCTTATCAATGGTGATAACGGTGCTTGGGGTTGTACCTTTGTTGGTTACTGCTCTGAAGTGTGTCCAAAACACGTTGACCCAGCGGCAGCCGTCAACCAAGGCAAAGTTGAATCTTCAATGGACTTCGTGATTGCCATGCTAAAACCTGACGGTTCACCAAAGAAAGTGGAGGGATAAGGATGAGTAACCGTAAACCTTACGTTCGTGAAATGACACGTACTTGGTGGAAAGATCACCCATTCTACCGCTTCTACATGTTGCGTGAAGCCACGGTACTGCCACTGATATTCTTTACCTTATTCCTTACCTTTGGCTTGGGCTGCTTGGTTAAAGGCCCTGAAGCATGGGAAGGCTGGCTAAGCTTTATGGCAAACCCAATTGTGGTCGCAATCAATATTGTCGCGTTGGCGGGGAGTTTGCTGCATGCACAAACCTTCTTTAGCATGATGCCGCAAGTGATGCCAATCCGCTTGAAGGGTAAGCTAATCGACAAGAAAATCATCGTATTAACTCAGTGGGCAGCGGTTGCGTTTATCTCACTGATTGTTCTCATCGTGGTGTAGGAGCTTATAGTCATGAACAACAATTATAAGGTAAATCGCACGCCAAAACGTTCTGATGAACCTATCTGGTGGGGGCTGTTTGGTGCCGGTGGAACATGGTTTGCGATGATTACCCCGATCACCATTCTCGTGTTGGGTATTTTAGCACCATTAGGCATTATCGATGCTGAAGCAATGAGTTATGAACGCGTTTCGAGTTTTGCGACTAGCATCATCGGCGCGCTGTTCATCATTGGCACATTAGCCTTACCGATGTGGCATGCCATGCACCGTGTCCATCACGGTATGCATGACCTAAAATTCCACACCGGTTTAGTGGGTAAAATCGCTTGTTATGCGTTTGCTGGGCTGATTTCCGCGCTCGCAGTCGTTTTTATCTTTATGATTTAAAGATAGAAAAGTGATGACATCAAAGAGCTGCCTCGGCAGCTCTTTTTTATTACGGCACTCACTCAGCTTTGGAGCAATAAAAAAGGCCGCTTACCGAGCGACCTTCTTACTTACTTTAAGGTGATTATTTGACTCGACCTACGTATTCACCAGAGCGGGTATCCACTTTGATCACTTCACCGATAGAGATGAACAGTGGCACACGTACCACAGCACCTGTGACCAACGTAGCGGGTTTACCACCCGTACCTTGCGTATCGCCTTTCAAGCCTGGATCAGTTTCAGCCACTTCAAGTTCAACAAAGTTTGGTGGCGTTACCGCAATTGGGTTACCGTTCCAAAGCGTCAACATGCAGGTGTTGTTTTCCACTAGCCATTTTGCGCTTTCACCCACCGCTTTATTATCCGCCGCAATTTGCTCGAATGTTTCATTATTCATAAAGTGGTAGAATTCGCCGTCGTTATAGAGATAATCAAGATCGATATCCATTACGTCAGCCGTTTCTACTGAATCACCTGACTTAAATGTTTTTTCCAACACTTTGCCAGAAAGAAGTTTACGGATTTTGACACGGTTGAAGGCTTGGCCTTTACCTGGTTTCACATATTCATTTTCGAGAATGACACAAGGCTCATTATCAAGCATAATTTTGAGACCGCCTTTAAATTCATTCGTGCTAACAGTAGCCATTTTTTCCTCTTACCATTCTTCGAGTTAAATTCAATGCCGCATATAATAACCCGAAAACTTGATTCTGTTGAGCAAAACTGGCTTCAACAATTAACGAATGCGATCTCAAACCCTGCCGAGCTTCTCCAGCAGTTAGAGATTGATCCTGCACTTTGGCAAAACGGGTTTGCCGCACGCAAACTCTTCGCACTACGAGTGCCACAAAGTTTTGTCGATCGCATGGAAAAAGGAAACCCTTACGATCCCCTGTTGCGTCAAGTTTTACCACTCAATGAAGAGTTTGAATGGCATGATGGGTACTCAAATGATCCGCTTGATGAACAAAACAATGCCATTCCGGGATTGCTGCATAAATACCGCAACCGAGTGCTAATGATAGTCAAAGGTGGTTGTGCGATTAACTGCCGTTACTGCTTTCGTCGTCATTTCCCCTACCAAGAGAATAAAGGCTCAAAGCAGGTGTGGCAGCAAAGTGTCGACTATATTGCCGCGCATCCCGAACTCAATGAGGTCATTTTATCGGGCGGTGATCCGTTAATGGCAAAAGATGAAGAACTGCGTTGGCTCATCGATGCAATCAGCAGCGTGCCTCATATTAAACGGTTGCGTATTCACTCGCGCTTACCCGTGGTGATCCCCGCTCGAATCACCGATGCATTGTGTGATCTGCTGCGTGAAACTCGCTTACAAGTCATTTTGGTGACGCACATTAACCATGCCAATGAAATCAATCTAGAATTCAAACAGCAGATGAGTCGTCTGCGCGCCATCAATGTTACCTTACTCAACCAAGGTGTATTGTTAAAAGGTGTTAATGATAGCGTTGACGCGCAAGTCGCGCTCAGCGAAACCTTATTTGATGCAGGAATTTTGCCTTATTACTTGCATGTGCTGGATAAAGTGCAAGGCGCAGCGCACTTTTTTGTTAGTGATCAAAAAGCAAAAGAAATAATGGCAGGTGTCATTGAGCGAGTCTCGGGCTATCTTGTTGCTAAGCTAACTCGAGAAATCGGTGGCAGAGCCAGTAAAACGCCACTCGATCTGCATCTTGAGTAATTACAGAACTTCAAAAGAGCGGTTCGGTGTCAATCAACGAACTCTTACCTTCATACTTTTGGGAAAACCATCATGCAATCTCTCGGACAATTTCTTGATCTTAGTCCATTCAGTTGGTCTGCATTATTGTGCTGTGCTATCAATGGGTTACTGATTGGCGTTGAACGCCAAACCCGTGGTAAACCTGTGGGCATTCGCACATCAATATTAATCATCTCAGGGACTTATCTCTTTCTAGCGATGGCCGTATCACTGTCCCCTAACACCTTAGATCAAGCTCGCGTGCTTGGACAAATTATTACTGGGGTTGGTTTTTTAGGCGCAGGCGTGATGATGACTCAAGATGGGAAAATCCATGGCGTCACTTCAGCCGCTGTTATTTGGGTACTGGCATCACTGGGATTGATGATCGGTCTTGGTTACTTACAGCAATCCATCATTATCACGGTATTAGCATTGTGTGTGTTGTATGGCGTGGATAAGGTAGAAAATAGCTTTCAAAGTTTGCGCCGTGGTGTCCATCAACGCTTTCGTCGTCGTACATAAGGTGAAAAAAGAGCAGCTTGATGCTGCTCTTTCGATTTCAATTCATCGGCTATTTAGCAAAGTTGATGATAGGAAAACACTTAAAGAAACCGTTATCCGCACAGTTAATTAGACCGACCTGAACACCTTCAATTTTTGTGGTTTTGTTGAACAAACCCACTTGCACTTTCGATGTATCAGAGAAGTTTGCTGCACCAACATCAACCATGGTATTACCTTCAGAGTAGTTCACTAGACTGACGTTAGCACCTTGTACATTGTTGGTCAGATTCACTACACCCACGTTAGCACCCACGGTTTGCCCTGTATTCCAGTTTAACAAACCGAGTGAAGCACCAGTCATCTCTTGATTGACTTTCGATGCCCCTAAAAGACCTAAATTTACACCCGTCGTAGAGTCAGTTTCAGATAATCCAACAACGGCGAGATCTAAGCCTTTAACTTCATTCACTTTACCGTAAAGAGCCGCAACACGAACACCTGATACCGCATTTTCATCCGGCGCATTGAAGTTATTAATGGAAGAAAACATAACTGGAGTGCCAGCCATCGCAACAGAAGAAGATAACGCAGCCACTACGGCTAGTGCTGAAAGTACTTTTTTCATAAAGATCTCCATTGACCAATGAAACCGTTAATATTGGGTTTGTTCACGCTATTTCACTCACATCATCACCAAATTGTGATCAGTGAAGAGACGAAGTCTAGAAGAGTCGGATCACTCAAACGTCAGGATTGAGCTAATTATGCGAAAAAAAACCGGAGGCAAGCTCCGGTTTCTTATTGAGAGAGGATGATTACATCATCCCTCCCATACCGCCCATGCCGCCCATATCAGGCATTGCCGCTTCTTTCTTCGGTAGCTCAGTCACCATAGCTTCTGTGGTGATCATGAGGCCCGCGACTGAAGCTGCGAACTGTAGTGCACTACGAGTCACTTTGGTTGGATCCAAAATACCCATGTCGATCATATCGCCATATTCACCCGTCGCAGCGTTGTAACCATAGTTACCTTCACCAGCGCGAACATTGTTAGCCACAACAGAATCCTCTTCGCCCGCGTTTTTCACGATTTGACGAATTGGTGCTTCCATCGCACGTAGTGCAACACGAATACCTACGTTTTGCTCTTCGTTGTCACCTTCAAGGCCCGCAACTTTAGCAGCCGCACGGATCAGTGCAACACCACCACCCGCAACCACGCCTTCTTCAACGGCTGCGCGAGTTGCATGCAGTGCATCTTCTACACGATCTTTCTTCTCTTTCATTTCAACTTCAGTGGTTGCACCGACTTTGATCACTGCAACGCCACCTGCCAGTTTGGCCACGCGTTCTTGTAGTTTTTCTTTGTCGTAATCTGAAGTTGCGTCTTCAATTTGTTGACGAATTTGTGCAACGCGACCTTTAATGGCTTGCTCTTCACCTGCACCATCAATGATGGTGGTGTTTTCTTTAGTGATAGAGATGCGCTTCGCTTGGCCTAGATCTTCCAAGGTCACTTTTTCAAGCTCAAGACCGATCTCTTCAGAAATCACAGTACCGCCCGTTAGGGTAGCAATGTCTTGTAGCATCGCTTTACGGCGATCACCAAAACCAGGTGCTTTCACGGCAGCAACTTTTACAATACCACGCATATTGTTCACAACTAGCGTCGCCAATGCTTCACCTTCAACATCTTCCGCCACAATCAGTAGTGGACGAGAAGCTTTTGCTACCGCTTCAAGTGCAGGAAGCAGTTCGCGAATGTTAGAAATTTTCTTATCAACCAATAGGATGAATGGGCTATCTAGATCAACACTGCCCGCTTCTTGGTTATTAATGAAGTAAGGAGATAGGTAACCACGATCAAACTGCATACCTTCCACTACATCGAGTTCATCTTGCAGTGCTTGGCCTTCTTCAACAGTGATAACGCCATCTCGGCCCACTTTTTCCATCGCTTCAGCAATGATGTTACCCACGCTTGAATCCGAGTTTGCAGAAATAGTACCCACTTGCGCAATCGCTTTAGTGTCTGAACAAGGTACTGAAAGCTCTTTCAACGCTTCAACCGCCGCCACGACAGCTTTGTCGATGCCACGCTTAAGATCCATTGGGTTCATACCCGCTGCTACAGCTTTCAAGCCTTCAGTGATGATCGCTTGCGCTAATACCGTTGCGGTTGTCGTTCCGTCACCCGCTGCATCGTTAGCTTGAGAAGCAACTTCTTTCACCATTTGTGCACCCATGTTCTGGAATTTGTCTTCCAGTTCAATTTCACGCGCAACAGTGACACCATCTTTGGTGATAATAGGTGAACCAAACGATTTATCTATCACAACGTTACGGCCTTTAGGGCCAAGGGTGACTTTTACTGCATCGGCTAGAATATTAACGCCTTCTAGCATTTTAATACGTGCATCGTTACCAAATTTAACGTCTTTAGCAGCCATCTTTAATTTCCTTTTCTAAATTCTGTTT
>NZ_NDIM01000245.1:0-18788 GCF_002241375.1 Vibrio sp. V19_P1S1T109
GCCGTGAGCGATTGAGAGCCCGACCACATGGTGAGGTTAGACGGTGCCAAGTCCGCCGAGCCGCCCATAAATTCTGGCAGCATTTTACCAAACGCTTCCAGCGCATTTTGTGACGCTTTACGTGACGCAATATTGGCTGGGTTAGCTTGAAGGTCAGCAATAATTTGACTCGCTTTCGCTTCCCATTCTGCTGGCAACTCGCCATTTACGCGGCGTTTAAACTCAGCGGCTTCGGCTGGGTAAGCGGCGGCGTAGGCTTCAAACTTGGCGTTCCAATCGGTTTCTTTTGCTTGGCCAGCTTCTTTGGCATCCCACTGCGCGTAAATGTCGGCAGGGATGTGGAAAGGTGCATGCGGCCAACCCAAGAATTCACGCGCCGCTTTGATTTCTTCAGCGCCTAAAGGGGCACCGTGACAGTCGTGTGAGCCCGCTTTGTTTGGCGAGCCAAAACCGATGATGGTTTTGGTGCAAATCAAGGTTGGACGAGGGTCTGCTTTCGCAGCCTCAATCGCGGCATTAATCGCTTCAGCGTTATGGCCATCAACCGCAGCAATAACATGCCAGCCGTACGCTTCAAAACGTTTTGGCGTGTCATCAGAGAACCAGCCTTCCACATGACCATCGATAGAAATGCCGTTGTCATCCCAAAACGCAATCAGTTTGCCAAGGCCCAGTGTGCCCGCCAGAGAACACGCCTCGTGCGAGATGCCTTCCATCAAACAACCATCACCCATGAACACATAAGTGAAGTGGTCAACGATGTCGTGCCCCGGTTTGTTGAACTGCGCCGCCAGTGCTTTTTCAGCCATCGCCATGCCGACCGCATTGGTAATACCTTGGCCTAGTGGGCCCGTGGTGGTTTCAATGCCCGGCGCGTAACCGTATTCTGGGTGACCCGGTGTTTTTGAGTGTAATTGACGGAAGTTTTTCAAATCATCAATCGACAGCGCGTAACCGCTCAGGTGCAATAAAGAGTAAATCAGCATTGAGCCGTGGCCGTTTGACAGCACAAAACGGTCGCGGTCAGCCCATTGTGGGTTTTGTGGGTTATGGTTTAAGTGACTACGCCAAAGAACTTCGGCGATATCGGCCATACCCATCGGTGCACCGGGGTGACCAGAGTTAGCTTGTTGAACACCGTCCATACTAAGAGCACGGATGGCATTGGCGAGTTCTTTATTAGAAACAAGGTTACGGGAAGACATGTCTGCTCCTGAGTGCATTAAGCGAATTCAAATTAACGGAAATGGGCTGAAAATAGCGCGGCTATTCTCTCAAAGCACTTTTCTCACTGCAAACGTTTTACTGGAGAAATAGTGCTCTTTAGCGCTTATTTTTAGGATAAAAAACCAAACTCCAATTTTTCATCTAAATTTAAGCAAACGTTTGGTTTACAGACAGGCGTAAAAATAACTTGTAATTCGACCATTCAAAACTAGAATAGACGTCTAGATGTAGAAACACCTACATAAACTAATGAATAACGATGGTGAGCGAAGCTTGCCATAGTCCAACGATTAAAAGTGGAGCTCTCATGGTTAAGCACCTGTTTACTTCTGAATCCGTTTCAGAAGGCCATCCAGATAAAATTGCAGACCAAATTTCTGATGCAGTTTTGGATGCGATTCTAGAACAAGACATCAAAGCGCGCGTTGCTTGTGAAACTTACGTGAAAACCGGCATGGTCATGGTTGGTGGTGAAATCACTACCTCTGCATGGGTGGACATTGAAGAGCTTACTCGCCAAACCGTTCGTGAAATTGGTTACGTCAACTCAGAGATGGGTTTCGATGCCAATTCTTGCGCCGTTTTGAATACCATTGGTAAACAGTCACCTGATATCAACCAAGGTGTTGATAAGGCCGATCCTAAAGAACAAGGCGCCGGTGACCAAGGTATTATGTTCGGTTACGCGACCAACGAAACTGAAATCTTGATGCCAGCACCGATCACCTACGCTCACCGCTTGATGCAAAAACAAGCAGAAGTGCGTAAAAATGGCACGCTTTCTTGGCTACGTCCTGATGCAAAATCTCAAGTTACCTTCCAATATGACCAAGGTAAAATTGTCGGAATTGATGCAGTCGTTCTTTCAACGCAACATTGCGACTCTATCTCGACAGCTGACCTACGCGAAGGCGTCATGGAAGAGATCATTAAGCCTGTGTTGCCAGCCGAGTGGCTTAGCAAAGAGACCAAATTCTTCATCAACCCAACCGGTCGTTTTGTGATTGGCGGCCCAATGGGTGACTGTGGTTTAACTGGTCGTAAGATCATTGTTGATACCTACGGCGGCGCAGCGCGTCACGGTGGTGGTGCATTCTCTGGTAAAGATCCATCAAAAGTAGACCGTAGTGCAGCCTACGCGGCGCGTTATGTAGCGAAAAACATCGTAGCGGCAGGCCTTGCTGACCGCTGTGAAATTCAGTTGTCATACGCCATTGGTATCGCAGATCCAACCTCAATCATGGTCGAAACCTTTGGTACTGAAAAAGTATCACAAGAGATCATCATTGAAGCGGTACGCCAGCACTTCGACCTACGCCCATACGGCCTACAAGAAATGCTCAATTTGCTGCAACCGATCTACAAGAAAACCGCCGCTTACGGTCACTTCGGCCGTGAAGAGTTTCCTTGGGAAGCGACTGACAAAGCCGCCATCCTGCGTGACTTTGCTGGCTTGAAGTAATTTTCAACCTAGTTTAAATTTGTAAGCCCTTGCTCATTCGCAAGGGCTTTTTTCTAGGAATGAATCTGTGCCTAATTTTGAGCTACATTACCGCGCGCAAGTAAAAGCAAAACAGTGCATCACAACCGCTCGTCACTATTTTCAACACGACTTCCCTATGCCGAGTATCAGCTATCAGTTACGGGGAAAGGCGGCAGGTAAGGCTTATTTACAACGTTGGGAGATCAGACTGAATCCAGTGCTGTTTGCTGAAAATCAACGCGCCTTTCTCGATGAAGTGATCCCACATGAAATCGCCCACCTAATTACCTACCAGCGCTATGGTCGTGTTCGTCCACACGGTAAAGAGTGGCAGGCCGTGATGAATCAAGTGTTTCATTTGCCAGCCAATACCACTCATCGCTTTGAAGTCTCTTCTGTGCAAGGCAAAACCTTTGAATATCACTGCGCCTGTGCGCATTATCCGCTCACTGTCCGTCGTCACAATAAAGTGATGCGCAATCAAGCCACCTACCGCTGTCAACACTGTGCACAAACGCTCCATTTTACTGGCGTGCAGCTTTCCTAAATAAACTTTGGTTGCTGCTACTTGAATCTACAGCTGTGTGGTTACACCCATCTGCAATTAACAACAAAAACATCATTTATTATTCTTTAATCTGAGTGTTAGACTAATAAAAACCATACTTATATCAGTCTAAATGATGTCCTATTTTCGCTTATTGCTTGTGAATAGCAGCTTAGCTTTGTTCTCGTTTTGTGCCCTAGCTGCGCCTCCCGCTTCCTTTTCTCAAGCTAAAAAAGAAGCATTGAAAATCTATCATGATCATCCAGTGAGCTTTTACTGCGGTTGTGACATTGCATGGCAAGGTAAGAAAGGCACGCCCGACTTACAAACTTGTGGTTACCAAGTTCGCAAACAACAAACTCGCGCCAGCCGTATTGAATGGGAACACGTCGTCCCTGCTTGGCAATTTGGCCACCAGCGTCAGTGCTGGCAACAAGGTGGGCGTAAAAATTGCACCAAAAATGATACTATTTTTCGTTCGATGGAAGCTGACCTCCACAACCTGACGCCGGCGATTGGCGAAGTCAACGGTGACCGTTCAAACTACAATTTCAGTCAGTGGAATGGCGTAGAGGGTGAAAGCTATGGCCGTTGTGAAATGCAGGTCGATTTTAAACAACGCAAAGTCATGCCACCCGATAGAGCACGTGGCTCAATTGCTCGTACCTATCTGTACATGAGTCAAAACTATGGCTTTCAGTTATCCAAGTCCCAAACACAACTAATGCAAGCTTGGAATCGCCAATACCCAGCCGATGAGTGGGAATGCAAACGCGATCAGCGAATTGCCAAAGTTCAAGGCAACCACAACCCATTTGTGCAGCAACAGTGCCGTTCATGAGGTACTTTTTGTGGGCTATTTTCGTGATTGAAACTCGCCCTTGCCCCTTGTTTTTTCAGTGTAAAGCATCCATGTTAATGGCTATTCAACGTCAGGTAGGAACTATCCATGCGTATCCCTAGAATTTATCATCCGACTCCTCTTCAACCCTCAAGCATTATTGCTCTCAATGATGATGCGGCTGGGCATATTGGCAGGGTGTTACGCATGCAAGCGGGCCAAGAAGTACTGCTTTTTGATGGCAGCGGCGCGGAATTCCCAGCGGAAATTACCGAGGTCAGCAAAAAAAATGTGCTGGTCAATGTGTTGAAAAGAGTCGAAAGCAGCTGTGAATCGCCTCTTAATTTACACCTTGGGCAGGTGATCTCGCGTGGAGACAAGATGGAGTTCACCATTCAAAAATCGGTCGAACTTGGCGTCAATACCATCACGCCTTTGATTTCTGAACGTTGCGGCGTGAAATTAGATGCCAAACGTTTTGAGAAAAAACTTGAACAGTGGCAAAAAATTGCAATCAGCGCTTGTGAGCAGTGCGGCCGCAATATAGTGCCGCTGATCCGCCCAATTATGCAGTTGGAAGAGTGGTGTGCCGAACCCAGTGATGCGCTCAAGCTCAACTTACATCCACGTGCGAAGTATTCGATTAATACCCTGCCTCAACCCATCAATAAAGTCCGTTTGTTGATTGGCCCTGAAGGGGGCTTATCAGAATCAGAAATTAGCATGACTGAACAGTATCATTTTGAAGAAACCTTGCTAGGCCCACGCGTACTGCGTACTGAAACTGCGGCCTTAACGGCTATTACTGCTCTTCAAGTTCGCTTTGGCGATCTTGGCTAACCGGAGAAAAACAATGATTAAACTTGGTATCGTCATGGACCCTATCTCGTCCATTAACATCAAAAAAGATTCCAGCTTTGCCATGTTGCTAGAAGCGCAGCGTCGTGGTTATGAAATCCACTATATGGAGATGAATGATCTACACTTAGATCAAGGTGTCGCTTTTGCCGATACCAAAGTGGTGACATTAAAAGAAGATCCGAACGGTTGGTATGAGTTTTTATCTGAGCAAACTATTCCACTGGCTGATCTCGATGCCGTATTGATGCGTAAAGATCCGCCGTTTGACACTGAATATATCTACGCAACCTACATTCTAGAACGAGCAGAAGAAGCAGGAACATTAATCGTCAATAAGCCGCAAAGCTTACGTGACTGCAATGAGAAACTGTTTACGGCATGGTTCCCTGAACTAACACCAACCACCATAGTGACGCGTAAAGCAGAAAAAATTAAAGCCTTCCGCGCGCAACATGGTGATGTGATTTTAAAACCGTTAGACGGTATGGGCGGGGCATCTATCTTCCGCGTTAAAGAGGGTGATCCAAACGTATCTGTCATTATCGAAACATTAACTAACCACGGCCAAAACTACTGTATGGCGCAAACTTTTGTACCTGACATCAGCAACGGTGATAAACGTATTTTAGTGGTCGATGGTGAACCAATGCCTTACTGCCTAGCGCGAATTCCGGCACAAGGTGAAACCCGTGGCAATTTGGCAGCTGGTGGCCGTGGTGAAGCGCGTCCGCTAAGCGAAACCGATAAAAAAATTGCTCAAACTATTGCTCCAACATTGAAAGAAAAAGGCTTAATCTTTGTCGGACTTGACGTTATTGGCGACAAGCTCACTGAGATCAACGTGACGAGCCCTACGTGTATTCGTGAAATAGAGGCCGCCTTTGATATCTCAATTACCGGTAAGTTGATGGACGCGATTGAGCGTCGAATCAACAAGTCATGCTGAACTGGGCAAACTCTTGCCCAGTAATTTGCGATAGGTTGGAGGCAGTATGAATCTTACAAATCATTTTTTAGTCGCCATGCCAAGTATGAGAGACCCTTACTTCAAGCACAGTGTTATTTACATCTGTGAGCACAATGAAGAGGGGGCGATGGGCTTGATGATTAATGTGCCGATTGATATCACCGTGGGCGGCATGTTAAACCAAGTCGATGTTGAGCCAAGCTACCCGAAGCTTCAACTTGATAGCCTAAAAAGGCCCGTATTGAATGGCGGTCCTGTTTCTGAAGATCGTGGGTTTATTCTACATCGACCGAAAGATCATTATGAATCCAGCATCCGTATGAGCGATGACATTGCCGTCACCACATCGAAAGATATTTTAGCGGTACTGGGCACGGATGCCGAACCAAGTCACTATCTTGTGGCTCTGGGTTATTCAGGCTGGGAGCCGGGTCAGCTTGAGTTAGAGCTGGCTGAAAATTCTTGGTTAACCATTGAGGCCGATCCAGATGTTATCTTTAATACGCCCATTCACGATAAGTGGAATCAGGCGATTAAAAAACTCGGCATTGACCCCATCCAACTCTCAGCGCAAGCTGGGCATGCTTAACTTTTACGGCTCTAACCTTTACTACGGCTCTAACTAGGTAACGCGCCTTTTTAGAGCCTTTATTGCACCATTCAAGATACTGATTATGACATCCAGAACCATTATGGCTTTTGACTTTGGCACCAAAAGCATCGGCAGCGCGATTGGCCAAGAAGTTACAGGTACCGCATCGCCACTTAAAGCCTTTAAAGCCAATGACGGAATTCCACATTGGCAAGAGATCGAAAAGCAGATCAAAGAGTGGCAACCCCATTTATTGGTGGTAGGGCTACCAACAGATTTGCACGGCAAAGCGTTGGAAACCATTACTCCGCGAGCCAAAAAATTTGCGCAGCGTTTACACGGGCGCTTTGGCTTACCCGTCGAGATGCATGACGAACGGCTTTCAACCCGGGAAGCCCGCGCCGACTTATTTGCCATGGGCGGCTATAAAGCGCTGAGCAAAGGCAATGTCGATTGCCAATCAGCTGTAGTGATCTTAGAGAGCTGGTTTGAAGCGCAATGGGGCGCGTAACTTAACTTTAATACAGCGATGCAGCACAATCCCGAATCGAGTTCGGGATTGTTCGTCTTAAACTGCGACTATTCCATATCAATCTGCACGTTATCCAATGTGCCACTGCTGATCCCTTCGCCACGCTTTGTTTTTAACATTAAACGTAAATCGTTAGCCGAGTCAGCGCTGTGCAGTGCATCTTGTTCACTGATTTTGTCCTCAACGACCAGTTGATACAGTGCTTGGTCAAAAGTCTGCATCCCCACTTCTTTTGATTTGCCCATCGTCGCTTTCAATTCGTGCATATCACCGCGGCGGATCAAATCGGAAATTCGAGGGCTGTTGAGTAAAATCTCAAACACACCATGTCGTCCCTTGCCATTTTTATCGCGGATCAACTGCTGCCCCACAACGCCTTTGAGGTTCATCGACAGATCAAACAAAAACTGCTCTTTTTGCTCTTTAGGAACCAAATGCAAAATTCGCTCAAGCGCTTGGTTGGCATTGTTAGCATGTAACGTTGCCATACATAAATGACCTGTCTCGGCAAAGGTCATCGCATATTCCATCGTTTCACGTGAACGGATCTCACCAATTAAAATCATATCAGGGGCTTGGCGCAGCGAGTTTTTCAGCGCCACTTCGTAACTCTCGGTATCCAACCCCACTTCTCGCTGGGTCACAATGCAGCGCTGATGCTCATGCACAAACTCAATCGGATCTTCCACTGTTAAAATATGCCCAGTTCGGTGCGAGTTACGATAACCCGTCATGGCCGCCATGGTGGTCGATTTGCCCGACCCCGTCGCGCCGACCACCAGCACCAGCCCACGCTTTGCAATCGAGAGATCTTGCAACACGCCCGGTAACTTTAATTCTTCAAAAGTGGGGATATGAGTTTCAATACGGCGGATCACCGCACCGGGCAGCTCACGCTGAAAAAAAGCACTGACACGAAAACGGCCAATCTCTCTCACCACTGCAAAATTGGCTTCACGTGTGCGTTGAAATTCACGGCGGCGATCCTCATCCATCATGGCATCTAACAACGCCATCACCTGCGTTTGGGATAACTTTTCGCCATGAGCTCTTAACTCTCCATCGACGCGAAATAACACTGGCGCTCCTACGGTGAGGTACAAGTCGGAAGCTTTTTGAGTCAACATACCCTCAAGACATTGGTTCAGTTCCATGAGCTCTCTCTTAAAATGGTGATGAATTGACTTCCAGTTTTTTCTGCACTTCTTCTTGATCGACAATACCTTGCGCAATCAACTGTTTAGAATTCTGTTCCATGGTTTGCATGCCATGCGCCGCACCCGTTTGGATGATGGAGTACATCTGCGCAACCTTATCCTCGCGGATCAAGTTACGAATCGCTGGAGTGGCAAGCATAATTTCATGACATGCGACGCGGCCCCCACCTAAACGTTTTAGCAACTTTTGCGCAATCACGGCTCGCAATGATTCAGAGAGCATTGAACGAACCATCTCTTTATCACTACCGGGAAACACATCAATGATCCGGTCGATGGTTTTCGCCGCAGAGCTGGTATGTAACGTGCCAAACACTAAATGCCCGGTTTCAGCCGCGGTTAACGCTAAGCTGATGGTTTCTTGATCGCGCAGCTCACCGACCAAGATTACATCCGGATCTTCGCGCAGCGCCGAGCGTAGCGCCGCTTTAAAACTGTGGGTATCTCGGTGCACTTCACGTTGGTTAACCAAACATTTATTGTTGCTATGCACAAACTCAATGGGGTCTTCAATGGTTAAAATGTGTTTGTTGTGATGAGAATTAATGTAATCAACCATTGCTGCCAGTGTGGTCGACTTACCCGACCCTGTTGGCCCAGTCACCAGCACCAATCCTTTCTCATAATTGGCGATTTTATTAAAAATGTCAGGCGCTTGTAGTTCTTCCAAGGTTGGGATCACCGTAGGAATCGTCCGGAAAACCGCAGAGCAGCCACGAGATTGATGGAAAGCATTGACACGAAAACGCCCTACATTAGGCAGCTCAAATGAGAAATCCACTTCCAGTTTCTCTTCAAATTCACTACGCTGAGCATCGTTCATGATCTCAAAAATCAAACGATGCACGTCAGCATGAGTAAAAGCAGGCACTCCGAGCTTTCTTACTTCACCATCTATCCGTACCATAGGTGGAACACCTGCAGATAGGTGTAGATCCGAAGCGTTGTGCTTTACACTAAAATCCAGTAGCTCAGCGATATCCATTTAATTTCCTTAGTAAAGTCAGGCTATGAGTAGTATTCAACAAAACATTGAACAGATCACTTCACAAATTGAAAGTGCACAACAAAAGTGTGGACGCGCTCGAGAGAGAGTGCAACTTTTAGCGGTCAGTAAGACCAAACCTGTCGAGGCGATTCTAGAAGCAGCGCGCGCTGGGCAACGTTTATTTGGTGAAAACTATGTGCAAGAGGGCGCGGATAAAGTTCAATACTTCAATACCTTGCACCCCGAACTGGATTTAGAATGGCACTTTATCGGCCCAATTCAGTCCAATAAATCGCGCATTGTGGCCGAGAACTTTGCTTGGGTGCATACGGTGGATCGAAGTAAAATTGCCCAGCGTTTAAATGATCAACGTCCAGCAGGCATGCCACCACTACAGGTCTTGATTCAAGTCAACACCAGCGGCGAAAGCTCGAAATCGGGCATTGGTGAACACGAAATAGTTGAGTTGGCAGAGTTGATATCCGCGCTACCCAACCTCACGTTAAGAGGACTGATGTCTATTCCTGAGAATGTCCCCGATTACGCTGCACAACTTGCCGCATTTCAAAAACTGGCGAGCTTACAAGCGCAATTGTCTGAACGGTTTTCAGGGTTAGATACGCTCTCAATGGGCATGAGTGGCGACATGCAAGCGGCGATTGAAGCTGGTAGCACTATGGTTAGGATCGGCACCGCTATTTTTGGTGCGCGTGATTACGCTTAGCACTGGCTTATCTATCAACCACACAATAATCAATCAGCGACAAGCAATTAGAGGTCAGCAGATGCAGCAGAGAAACATCACTTTTATCGGTGCAGGCAATATGGCCAAAGCAATTATTGCAGGCTTAGTCGCCAGCGGTTATCCATCTGATAGAATTACCGCGACCGCACCGTCAGAAACAAGACGCAAACCACTGGAAAGTGCTTATGGCATTCACACCACCAGCGATAATCTTGCCGCAGCGCAGCAAGCCGATGTGGTGGTACTGGCGGTCAAACCGCAGTTGATGGCCAGTGTCTGTCAACCTTTGCAATCCATTGATTTTAGAAATAAGTTGGTGATCTCCATTGCAGCAGGTGTTTCTGCGGCGCGCCTTAATGAGATGCTGGCGACCGAACTGCAACTAGTACGCGCCATGCCCAATACACCTTCGCTGATCAATCGAGGCATGAGCGGTCTATTTGCCACTCCAAGCGTATCAGAGCAAGACAAACGCTTTACCGCACAATTGCTACAAGCCGTTGGTGAAGTGTGCTGGGTTGAAAACGAGTCCGCCATTAATGGCATCATCGCCGCCGCAGGCAGTGCGCCTGCCTACTTCTTTTTGTTTATGGAAGCGATGCAAAATGAAGCCATCGCTCAAGGCTTTGATAAAGAAACGGCCCGTTTGTTAGTACAACAAGCGGCGTTAGGCGCAGCCGAAATGGTGGTGGCAAACCCTGAGATTGAACTCTCGACATTGCGTGAACAAGTGACTTCCAAAGGCGGCACCACCGCCGAGGCGATTCGCACCTTTAACGAGCATCAACTTACCAATATCGTTGCACAAGCGATGCAAGCGGCCGTAACTCGTGCACAAGAAATGGAAAAACTGTTTTAATCCTAGTGGCGTTTCACTAAGCTATAGCGCAAAAGCGCAAACGACACTCTACTCATATTAAGGGCTAGCTATGAATTCAATGAGTTTTTTGATCTCCACCCTGTTTGATCTGTACATCATGGTCGTAATTTTACGCATCTGGTTACAAGCAGCGCGTGCCGATTTCTATAACCCATTCTCCCAGTTTATCGTCAAAGCAACACAACCTGTGGTTGGCCCACTGCGCCGAGCGATTCCATCCATTGGTAGCCTAGATTTGGCCACGGTTCTCTTTGTGTACGTGCTGTGCGTATTGAAATTTATTGCCTTAATGCTGGTGGCATCAGGTGGTGCGGTTAGTTTTAGCGTCTACTTTTTATTCTTAGGCTTACTCTCGTTAGTCAAAGCCGCTGGCGGTTTACTGTTCTGGGTACTGTTGATCCGCGCCATTCTCAGTTGGGTTAGCCAAGGCCGCAGCCCGATTGAATACGTATTTCATCAATTAACCGAGCCGATGCTTGCGCCGATCCGCCGTATCCTACCAGCGATGGGTGGTTTTGATTTAAGTGTATTGGTGCTGTTTATTGTGCTGCAGTTTGCGAACTTCCTAATGGGCGATTTTATTGGCCCAGTATGGTATCAGTTGTAATGTCATCTGCTGTTTGGCAAGAGGGAGAGGATCTAATCCTCAAGCTCTACATCCAACCCAAAGCAAGCCGCGATAGTATCGTCGGCTTGCATGGTGAGGAGATCAAAATTGCCATCACAGCCCCGCCTGTTGATGGCAAAGCCAACGCGCATTTAACCAAATTCTTGGCCAAACAATTTAAAGTCGCCAAAGGTTTAATCGAGATAGAAAAAGGGGAATTGGGACGTCATAAACAAGTCCGAATTCATTCACCTCAAGTGATACCACCGCCGATTGAAGCCATCTTGTGATGGCTTTTTATTTAGCCCACTCTGTTTTGTAAGGAGCACCACATGCGTAAATGGATGATAGCGTTTGTTATAGCCTTTATTTCGCTACCCACACTCGCCGAGCAGTTTCAAACCATCAAGAATGTTGAAGTTCACTACTCAGCTTTCAACTCAACATTTTTAACGCCACAAGTGGCGCGCAGTTATCAGTTAAAACGTAATGGTTACTCGGCTATTTTAAACATCAGCGTATTAGATAACTCGGCCTTAGGTAAACCAGCTATGGAAGCGACACTCAAAGGCAATGCGAAAAACCTAATCGGTCAGGTACGTGAACTTGAATTTAAACAATTCAAAGAGGGCAACGCGATTTATTACCTCGCTGAATTCCCCATTACCAATGAAGAGAATTTGAGTTTTGACATTGAGGTTGATGCGGGCTTAAAAGGCACCGGTAAGCTTAAATTCACCCAAAAATTCTACGTCGAAGAATAGAGAAACAGTGCAATGAAAAAAATAGTATTAGCCACAGGAAACCAAGGCAAAGTACGCGAAATGGCTGATCTGCTGGTTGATTTCGGTTTTGATGTGGTGGCGCAAACAGAATTAAACGTCCCAGAAGCCGAAGAGACTGGCACCACCTTTATTGAAAATGCGATCATCAAAGCACGACATGCTGCCAAAATCACTGGCTTACCTGCGATTGCCGATGACTCCGGCTTAGAAGTGGATTATCTGCAAGGTGCTCCGGGAATTTACTCGGCGCGCTACGCTGGTGAAAATGCCAGTGACCAACAAAACCTAGAAAAATTATTAGCGGCAATGGAAGGTGTACCAGACGAACAACGCACCGCTCGTTTTCATTGCGTGCTGGTTTTCATGCGTCACGAAAATGACCCAACACCATTGGTCTGCCATGGTACGTGGCAAGGTCGCATCTTGCACCAAGCTCACGGCAGTAACGGTTTTGGTTATGATCCAATCTTCTTTGTCCCTGAAGATAACTGCGCTTCAGCTGAACTGCTACCTGCACGTAAAAAGCAGCTTTCACATCGTGGCAAAGCGCTAAAAATGCTATTTAAAACCTTAAGCGAGCAAAATTCATAATGTTGCAACCACCCGCGCTGAGTTTGTACGTGCACATCCCGTGGTGTGTACAAAAATGCCCCTATTGTGATTTTAACTCTCACGCGCTAAAGCACGATATTCCTGAACGTGAATACATTGATGCGCTATTGGAGGATCTCGATACCGATATCGCCAAATACCGCCTTACAGACCATCCTCGCCCATTGCATTCCATTTTTATTGGCGGTGGTACACCGAGTCTTTTTTCTGCTGAAGGTATTGCTCGCCTGCTACAAGGCATTGAAGCGCGTATTGCGTTTAAGCCTGGGATTGAAATCACTATGGAGGCCAACCCGGGCACGGTAGAAGCTGACCGTTTTGTTGGATATCGACAAGCAGGGGTGACGCGCATCTCGATTGGTGTGCAAAGTTTTGAGCCACAAAAACTGGCACGTTTAGGGCGAATTCATGGTCAGCAAGAAGCGGTTAATGCAGCTCAATTAGCTCATCAGATCGGCTTAAACAGCTTCAACTTAGATTTGATGCATGGCTTACCCGATCAAAACTGTGAACAAGCGCTGGCCGATTTAGACAAAGCGATTGCACTAAACCCACCTCATCTTTCTTGGTATCAACTGACCATTGAACCTAATACGGTTTTCTACTTTAAACCGCCCACTTTGCCAGATGATGACGCACTGTGGGATATTTTTGAGCTGGGTCACCAAAAATTGGCCGCCGCTGGGTACGTGCAGTATGAAATTTCTGGCTATAGCAAGCCCGGCTATCAATGCCAACACAACTTAAATTACTGGCGCTTTGGTGATTATCTAGGGATTGGTTGTGGCGCGCATGGCAAGCTCAGCTTTAACGATGGGCGTATTGTACGCACCACTAAGGTGAAACATCCGCGTGGCTATCTCAATTTACTCAAACCTTACTTGGATGACGAATTTGAAGTCGCCGCTGCGGATCGCCCTTTTGAATTCTTCATGAACCGCTTTCGCTTGATGGAACCTTGTCCGAAACAAGACTTTGTTGAAACAACTGGATTAAGTTTAAGCGTGATTCAGCCAACGATAGATTGGGCACTAGCCGAACACTATTTAACGCAAACCGAAAGTCACTGGCAAATCACAGAAAAAGGAAAACTGTTTCTTAATGACTTGCTCGAAGCCTTTATGGCTGACGACTAAAAAGATAAACCCAACAGAGATTGGCTAACCTAATCGGTAGCCAATCTTTTGCCAAAAGCACGGGCTGTCAGAGAATATTAAACTTAAAAGATAGAGCGACCAATACGCTCAGCCAAGAGTTCTAACATCTTAGTGCCCGCTAAAGAATTACCTGACGCATCAAGCTCTGGCGACCAAACCGCAATCGTCATCTCCCCAGGAACAACAGCAATAATACCGCCACCTACGCCCGATTTACCCGGCATGCCAACACGATAAGCGAACTCTCCTGCGCCATCATACAAACCGCAAGTAGCCAATAAGGCATTGATCTGCTTACTTTGTGTCGGCGTTACTATCGCTTCCTTGGTATGCACGGACACCCCTTTATTCGCCAGATAACTGAAGGTTTTCGCTAATTGAACACAGCTCATTTTAAGTGAACAAGCGTGAAAATAGTTGTGCAGGACCGGGATAACGTCATTATCGAAATTACCAAACGATCGCATCAAATAGGCGATGGCGGCATTGCGATCGCTGTGCATCATTTCTGAAGCCGCTACCACTTTGTCGTATACGATGCCCTCTTCACCCGACAACTGACGTACAAACTCCAGCAGACGCTGCCGAGGGGCTGATAAACGGCTATGCAGCATATCCGCCACCACAATAGCTCCAGCATTGATAAAAGGGTTACGCGGAATGCCCTGCTCCATTTCAAGCTGGATCATCGAATTAAACGCTTGGCCTGAAGGTTCTTTTCCGACACGAAGCCATAGCTCTTCTGGTTTATAAAGCATCATAGCAAGCGTTAAGCTCAAAGCTTTAGAGATGGATTGAATTGAGAATCCTTCCGTGGCATCTCCAGCCGAAATCACTTCACCTTGATTGGTGTAAACCGCGATCGCCAGCTTGTTATTCGGTACTTTGGCTAAAGCAGGAATGTAATCGGCGACTTTTCCTTTGCCGATCAGTGGGCGAACCTCACACAAAATATCAGCAAGTAGATTGGGTGTTAGCTTCATGGGTGACTTTACCTCGGGTGAGAAATGTTTTTCTCTATTTTTATAATGATTTTCGTAGGGCGCTAAGGCCGAAAAAGCCAACATTACAACAATGTTGGCTTTTCTTTAATCGCTAATTTTGTTGCAGCAACAAAAGTGAGTCGTTACGCGGTGCGTTTATATTTGATATCCCACACACCATGACCTAAACGGTGACCACGCGCTTCAAATTTAGTCAAAGGACGCTCTTCTGGACGAGGAATATAGTCACCTTCTGCGGCAATATTGGCAAAGCCCGGCGCTTGATTCATCACTTCAATCATATGCTCAGCGTAGTTTTCCCAATCGGTCGCCATATGAAAGATGCCCTCTTCCATTTTTAGTTTTTGACGCACCATTTCCGCAAATTCTAACTGCACAATACGGCGCTTATGGTGACGTTTTTTGTGCCAAGGATCAGGGAAGAATAGTTGCAGTGTATGCAGGCTACCATCAGGGATCATGTGTTCAAATACTTCCACTGCATCATGGCACATCACGCGTAAATTAGTCACGCCAGCATCACGAGCGGCTGACAAACAGGCGCCAACACCTGGGCTATGCACTTCAATACCAAAGAAGTTTTTTTGCGGTGCATTTTTAGCCATTTCAACTAATGAAGCGCCCATACCAAAACCAATTTCTAAAACCACCGGGTTATCGTTACCAAAAACCGCCGCCCAATCGAGCAATTGTGGCTGGAAATCAATACCCATTGTTGGCCAACATTCATTCATTGCCGCTTCTTGGCCTTTAGTTAATCGACCCTCACGACGAACGAAACTACGGATTCGACGCAGTATTTTGCCTTCTTCGGTATATTCGTTGGTGGTTACTTCACTCATTGATCTTGCCTGCACATTGATTAATCAAAGCGGGGATTATCCAAAGAATTATTCTCGGTGCAAGTGTTATCGAAATAAACTTGTTGGATAAATCCACACAATTTGTCCGTTTTACAACGTCACATTTATGTGGTGCAATTTTGCTCCACTAAAACTATAAACCAAAGAGCCTGTCGTGACACCTTTCGCTAACGCCATTTTAAAATGGTATGACGCCTATGGGCGCAAACATTTGCCGTGGCAACAAAACAAAACGGCCTACAGCGTTTGGCTGTCGGAAATTATGCTCCAACAAACTCAAGTCGCAACGGTAATCCCTTATTTCGAACGCTTCATGCAACGTTTTCCAACCGTGATTGATTTGGCCAATGCAGAACAAGACGAGGTACTGCACCTATGGACCGGCCTTGGTTATTACGCACGTGCACGCAATCTACACAAAGCAGCCAAAATAGTGGCCAGCGAATATGGCGGTGAGTTTCCCCTTGATATCGAACAGATGAATGCTCTACCGGGTATTGGCCGATCAACCGCTGCGGCGGTGCTTTCTTCGGTTTATAAGCAGCCGCACGCCATTTTAGATGGTAACGTAAAGCGTACTTTAGCCCGCTGCTTTGCTGTCGAAGGCTGGCCGGGGCAAAAAAAGGTTGAAACTCAGTTGTGGCAACATGCCGAACAAAATACGCCAGCGCAAGATGTTGATAAATATAACCAAGCCATGATGGATATGGGGGCGATGGTCTGCACACGCAGCAAACCGAAATGTACGCTCTGTCCAGTTGAATCTTTTTGCATTGCCAATAAACAAAATAACCCACTCGATTATCCGGGCAAAAAACCAAAAACAGACAAACCAACCAAACAAACCTGGTTTGTGATGCTGCACCATAACCATCAAGTATGGTTAGAACAACGCCCTCAAAGTGGAATTTGGGGTGGATTATTTTGCTTCCCTGAAAACCCCAATAGTGCCATCGAAGATCAACTTGATCACAGAGCCATCAAAGAGAGTGCTATCCGCTCTATTCGCCCACTCATCGCTTTTCGCCACACGTTTAGCCATTATCATTTAGAGATCACACCGATCTTGGTGGAGTTATCTCAACAACCGAACATCATCATGGAAGCAAGCAAAGGTCTTTGGTATAACTTAGCCCAACCGGAACAAATCGGCTTAGCCGCTCCTGTAAAACAGTTGCTAGAAAGCCTTCCATTTGAAATTAACCCTTAAAACACCGAAGAGGAAGTGACCATGAGCCGCACTGTATTTTGTGCTCGACTAAATAAAGAAGCCGACGGTTTGGATTTTCAACTGTACCCAGGTGAATTAGGTAAACGTATTTTTGACAACATCTCAAAAGAGGCTTGGGCACAATGGCAGCATAAGCAAACCATGCTGATCAACGAGAAAAAACTCAATATGATGGACCCTGAACATCGTAAATTGCTGGAAACCGAAATGACCAACTTCCTATTTGAAGGAAAAGAGGTCCATATCGAAGGCTACACGCCACCAAGCAAATAAGAGATACCTTATTTATTTCGAGGATAATCAATGACATCATGGTAAACGCTCTGATGTCATTTTTGTATTGGGAAGATAATGAGAAAGCTGACTTACTTTTTTATTGCAATGCTACTGGCCGGTTGTAGCCGAGAATTAGTTGAACGCATATACAGCGTCGACTATGAGCCGACCAACCGTTTTGCCAAAAACTTAGCGCAATTACCCGGGCAATTTGTCAAAGATACCACCGCCTTAGATGCACTGATCAGCAGTTTTTCTGGCAACATTGAGAAACGTTGGGGCAGTAAAGAGATCAAAGTGGCCGGTAAAAGCAACTATGTAAAATACATCGATAATTACCTGAGTCGTTCCGAAGTCAATTTCTCCACGGGAACCATTATTATCGAAACAGTTTCCCCAACTGACCCCAAAAAACATCTGCGCAATGCCATTATTACCACCTTGCTCACGCCTGATGATCCCGCACACGTTGACCTTTTCTCTTCACAAAATATCGAATTGAATGGTCAGCCATTTTTGTACAACCAAGTGCTTGATCAAGATAAACAACCGATCCAGTGGGGTTGGCGCGCGAATCGATTTGCTGATTATCTTATTGAAAATAAATTAAAAGTTAAGAACGTTGATTTCAAAAAAGCCTACTATGTGGAAATTCCTATGGTAGCGGATCATGCCTCTAAACGAGGTTATAAATACGCCGACATCGTGCACCGAGCCTCGAAAAAATATAACATTCCCGAAGATCTGATCTACGCGATCATAAAAACTGAAAGTAGCTTTAACCCCTACGCTGTCAGTTGGGCCAATGCGTATGGCCTGATGCAAGTGGTTCCTAAAACCGCAGGTCGAGATGTTTTTAAACTGGTCAAAAATAAATCTGGTGAGCCCAGTCCTGAATATCTGTTTGATCCCGAAAAAAATATTGATACGGGAACGGCCTATTTTTATATTCTGAAAAACCGCTACCTCAAAGAGGTCAGCCATCCAACGTCACTCGAATACAGTATGATTTCGGCCTACAACGGCGGCACAGGAGGAGTACTGAATACCTTTAGCAAAGATAGGAAACGAGCGATGAGGGACTTAAATTCACTGCAACCCAATCAAGTCTATTGGGCGCTGACCCAAAAACACCCTAATGCTGAATCGAGAAGGTACTTAGAAAAAGTAACAAAATTCAAAAAGGAATTTAACGCAGGTGGATAAAAAAGCGCAGCTTTGTCTAAATTCGCAGCAAACAAACCGTTTTTTAAAAATATTTCCAAAAAGCAGTTGACGATTGAAGGGAAAATCCGTTTAATAGCGCTCCGTTGCCCGGATAGCTCAGTCGGTAGAGCAGAGGATTGAAAATCCTCGTGTCGGTGGTTCGATTC
>NZ_NDIM01000224.1:0-18706 GCF_002241375.1 Vibrio sp. V19_P1S1T109
GTAATATTAACATCAGTGATGAGCAAGTGCTGATCACTCCGGAACAATTAAAAGCTAAGCTGCCGCTCAGTCATCAAGCTCGCCAGTTCATTCAACACTCTCGTCAGACAATTGCCAATATTATTCATAAAAAAGATCACCGTTTACTGGTGGTGTGCGGTCCTTGCTCTATTCATGATATTGATGCGGCAAAAGAGTACGCAAAGCGCTTGAAATCACTCTCAGAGCAGTTGAGTGATCAACTGTACATTGTCATGCGTGTTTACTTTGAAAAGCCGCGTACAACGGTTGGCTGGAAAGGGCTGATTAACGATCCTCATCTTGATGGCAGTTTTGATATCGAACATGGTTTACACGTTGGTCGTCAATTGTTAGTTGAGCTAGCGGAGATGGAGATCCCTCTGGCGACCGAAGCGCTTGATCCGATCAGCCCTCAATATTTAGCTGATACATTCAGTTGGGCGGCGATTGGTGCACGCACTACGGAATCCCAAACACACCGAGAAATGGCCAGTGGTTTGTCGATGCCGATTGGGTTTAAAAACGGCACCGATGGCAATTTAGCAACGGCAATCAATGCGATGCAAGCGGCATCATCCAGCCACCGCTTTATGGGCATTAATAGTGAAGGGCAAGTGGCCTTACTTACCACTCAAGGCAACCCAAATGGACATGTCATTTTACGTGGCGGTAAGCAAACCAACTACGATTCAGTGTCGGTCACCGAGTGTGAGCAAGAGATGGCAAAACATAAATTGGATGCGTCGTTAATGGTGGATTGCAGCCATGCTAATTCACGTAAAGATTACCGTCGTCAGCCGTTAGTCGCTGAAGATGTGATTCATCAAATTCGTGAAGGAAATCAGTCTATTATTGGTTTGATGATTGAAAGTCACCTCAATGAAGGTAATCAATCTTCTGACCTTCCTCGTAACGAAATGGAATACGGTATATCGATTACGGATGCCTGTATTAATTGGCCATCAACTGAGGCACTATTACGACATGCTCATCAAGAGCTCGTTCCGTTCTTAGAAAATCGCCTAAAAAAAGGTGAATAAAGGGAAGTGCCATGGCTGTTGAACTTAACGAATTACGTGATCAAATTGATGCTGTCGATAAACAAATGGTCGAGCTGCTTGCACGCCGATTAGCTTTGGTTGAAAAGGTGGGGGAAGTCAAGAGCCGACATGGTCTACCGATTTATGCTCCCGATCGAGAAGCGGCGATGCTGGCTTCTCGCCGCGCTGAAGCGGAAAGAAAAGGCGTCCCGCCACAACTGATTGAAGATATTTTGCGCCGTACTATGCGTGAATCTTATGCCAGTGAAAAGGATTCTGGCTTTAAGTGCTTAAACCCAGAGCTGCGCTCTGTGGTGATTATTGGCGGTCATGGTCAACTTGGTGGCTTATTTGGCCGTATGTTCAAACTGTCGGGCTATCAGGTGAAAGTATTAGGCAGTAAAGATTGGCATCAAGCCGATGAGATACTGCATGATGCCGGTTTGGTTGTAGTGACGGTTCCTATTCACTTAACCGTCGGTGTGATTGAAAAACTTGCTCATTTGCCTGCCGATTGTATTTTGTGCGACCTCACATCGATTAAGTCTAAGCCGCTACAGGCGATGCTTAAAACACACTCTGGCCCAGTGGTTGGATTACACCCAATGTTTGGCCCAGATGTCCCTAGTATGGCCAAGCAAGTGATCGTCTATTGCGATGGACGAGGAGAAGAGAGTTATCAGTGGTTGCTAAAACAGTTTTCGATATGGGGAGCGAGTTTGTGCCAGATTGATGCCGCAGAACACGATCATGGCATGACCTTGATCCAAGCACTGCGTCACTTCACTTCATTTGTATACGGTTTACATCTTTCTAAAGAAAATCCGAATATCCAAAAATTACTGCAGCTGAGTTCACCGATTTATCGTTTAGAACTGGCGATGGTTGGACGGCTTTTTGGTCAAGACCCTCACTTGTATGGCGATATCATTTTCTCATCGGAAGAGAACGTTGAGATGATAAAACGTTTTCATGCTTGTTTTGGCGAGGCGTTAACCTTACTTGACGGGCGTGAGAAGCAAGCTTTTGTGGAAAACTTTAGCAAAGTGAGTGATTGGTTTGGCAGTTATTCACAACAATTTATGCTTGAAAGTCAAAACCTGTTAAAACAAGCGAACGATGCCATTCATCGTGTTTAAGGCTGTCTGAACGGCGAGTGCGGTTGTTGTGAATACGGCCGCCGCTCATTCTTCCGGTTCATTCCCTAAATCAGACAAGTATTCCAGTTCGCGATGGAGCAAACTTTCATCACCCATGTTCAATTCAACTAAACGTTTCAAATGGCCAATACTTTCAATATCAATGTGATTGATGCTGACACGAATAATGTTGTTTTGAATGTGGATCAACTTGGCGACCAGATTAATAGTGACATCGCTGTCTGGCAGTGTGAAATGGACTTGTGTCATTTCATTGAGCACTAATTTGTCCGCGTCAGGGCATGAGAGCAATAACCCATGCAGCGACAAATCTTGAATCGTAGTGGTGACGGTATGTTTACCTTGCAATAAGGTGGCAGGCATCTGATAGATGATGCGTGAAAAGCGACGTCTTTCAATCATGGTACTCTCTCTTGTTGAGCGTTGACCTGTGCCAGCTTCGGCTCTGTATCGATCATTGAAAAATTATATCCATTAAGTTTAGACCTAATTGAAGGCAGTGTCGCGAATCCTGCATCTTGTTGTGTGATGCGTGATGTACAAGTAACAAAAAGGCCGCAATAGATTGCGGCCAGAGACTTCAAATACAGAGTTATTTGGTCATACGCTTGTATTTAATGCGGTGTGGTTCTGCCGCTTGAGCGCCCAACGTCTGTTTTAACCACTCAGTGTATTCGCTGTAGTTGCCTTCATAGAACTTCACTTCACCTTCATCACGGTAGTCCAGAATGTGGGTCGCAATACGGTCTAGGAACCAGCGGTCGTGCGAGATAACCATGGCGCAACCAGGGAATTCCAGCAGCGCCTCTTCCAATGCGCGTAGCGTTTCAACATCCAGATCGTTGGTTGGTTCGTCGAGTAATAGGACGTTACCGCCAGCTTTAAGCAATTTGGCTAAGTGAACACGGTTGCGCTCACCGCCCGATAGTTGACCAAGCACTTTTTGTTGATCGACGCCTTTGAAGTTAAAGCGAGAGCAGTAAGCACGCGCAGGAATTTCAAAATTGTTGATCTTGATAATATCCGCCCCTTCAGAGATCTCTTGGAAGACGGTATTTTTGTCGTTCATGCTGTCACGGAACTGATCAACCGAGGCTAATTTCACGGTTGCACCCAATTCAATTTCACCAGAATCTGGTTGCTCTACGCCACTTAGCATTTTAAACAGTGTTGATTTACCCGCACCGTTAGCACCGATGATGCCGACAATCGCTCCTTTCGGCATGCTAAATGATAAATTATCAATCAGTACGCGATCACCAAACGATTTGGTTAAGTTACGAACTTCCAATACTTTGTCACCTAAACGTTCGCCCGGCGGTATGAAGAGTTCGTTGGTTTCATTACGTTTTTGATGTTCAGTATTATTAAGTTCTTCAAAGCGTGCCATACGTGCTTTGGATTTTGCTTGGCGGCCTTTCGGGTTTTTACGAACCCATTCCAGCTCTTTTTCAATCGTTTTTTGACGAGCACTTTCTTGAGATGATTCTTGTTTTAAGCGTTCATCTTTCTGTTCGAGCCACGAGGTATAGTTACCTTGCCAAGGAATGCCTTCACCGCGGTCAAGTTCTAAAATCCAACCAGCAGCATTATCAAGGAAGTAACGGTCGTGGGTGATGGCGACGACTGTGCCTGAATAGTCGACAAGGAAGTGCTCTAGCCAAGCAACAGATTCCGCGTCTAAGTGGTTGGTTGGTTCGTCAAGCAGCAGCATGTCTGGTTTTTCAAGTAGCAAACGGCAGATCGCCACACGGCGGCGCTCACCACCAGACAAAACGGCGATTTTAGCATCCCATTCTGGTAGACGAAGTGCATTGGCCGCACGCTCTAAAGCGTTCTCTAAATTATGGCCATCTTTAGCTTGAATCAGAGCCTCGAGCTCACCTTGCTCTTTGGCTAACGCATCAAAATCGGCGTCGGGTTCTGCATATGCCGCATAAACAGCATCGAGGCGAGTTAGTGCGCCAGCCACATCAGAAACGGCCTCTTCCACCACTTCACGCACGGTTTTTGATTCATCCAGTACTGGTTCTTGAGGCAAGTAGCCGACTTTCAATCCTGCTTGCGGGCGTGCTTCCCCATCAATATCAGTATCGATGCCAGCCATGATACGTAACAGGGTGGATTTACCTGAACCATTGAGACCTAAAACACCGATTTTAGCTCCAGGGAAAAAGCTCAGAGAGATGTCTTTGAGAATTTGACGCTTAGGCGGGACAATTTTACTCACCCGCGACATGGTATATACGTATTCAGCCATTGCCGATTGTTCCTAATCTTAGTAACAGAAGAAAGTGGTCATTTTATACCAAAGCGATCGCATTTGTTACTAGGTACCTAATTTTTAGAGCTTAGATGGTGTTTTTCATCGATAAAAAAGTAACGAAACATTAAGTTACTAAGTTCATATGTCGCACTTTTATGAATTTAATATTATTTACATCTATGGCCTTTACTTTTTTATCTAGAATCAGCGTAATGAAACGGAAATTCCCTTGCTTTGGATAGGACGAGAGCACATGGCGCTCATGCATTTTATAAGACCGCAGCGATTGTTATCATCAATATTAGCGTTGAGCTCCTTGGTGTGCGGCACCGCGTTTTCAGGCGCAATAGAGGATTTGGATAGTCAACGAGAGCTGTACGATCAAGCGCAGAGGTGGCTTGATGAAGATAAAGTTGATGAAGCTAAAAAAATCAGAAATAAGATCAAAAACTATCCATTGACGCCTTATCTGGATTATCGATCTCTGCTGGTCGATATTGGTAATAAACCTCCATTAGCGGTTCAGGTTTTTATCGATACACATCAAGATTTCCCCTTTTCAAACCGCATTCGAGCACCGTATCTAGATGCGTTGGCGGCGAAAGGGAAATGGGCCACCTTGCTTGATTTTCAAAAAACGGAGCCGAATGATGAGCCTTATCGTTGCCACTATTACAACGCGCACTACCAAACAGGCCATAGAGAGATTGCGTTCAAAGGCGCGCAAAAATTATGGCTCAGTGGTAGTAGCATTTCTGACGCTTGTGATCCACTCTTCACCGCATGGAGTGAGCAAGGCGGGTTAACCGATGATTGGTTGCTTAAACGAATGTTATTGGCGTTTGATGGGCGTAATTTAACGCTAATGAAATACTTACAGAAAAAATTAGTTAAGCCAAAATCACAGGCGACAGCGCAAGCGATGATCGATCTCTACCGCTCGCCAGAAAATGTGCTGACTTTTGCTAAACAATACACCGATGGCACGTTTAATCAGCAGTCGATTCAATTTGCGTTAGAAAAGCTAGCACGCCAAGATGCAAAGCTTGCGCAAAGTGTGTACCAAACTCTTCTCGATCAGAAAATACTGGCGGATGCTTATCAGCGTCTTATTGCAGAATATATAGCCAGAATATTGCTTGATACCGAGGAGCAAGCACTCGCAAACTGGCGAGATAGTGTGATAGCGCAAAGCTCAAACAGTCTTTTGCTCGAGCAGAGGATCCGCAAGGCGCTGACCGTTGGTCGTTGGGATGAAGTGAAATTCTGGACAGAGCAGCTCCCCGCTGATGAAAAAGCCAGCTTACGTTGGCAATATTGGCTTGGGCGCGCTGATATTGCGTTGGGTGATGAAGCCAAAGGATTACAACGTTTAAATGCGATGATTGGGCAACGTAATTTCTACAGTGTCGCGGCCGCTAATATGGTGAAACAGTCAGTAAATTATCCCAGTACATCGATTAAGCTTAATCCTAATTTATTGACGCCGTATAAAAAAGCCTTAGTACGGATCCAAGAGCTGATTGAACGAGATAAAATCGCTGCTGCAAAAAGTGAATGGAAATGGTTACTCGATCGTGCAGATACAAAAGAAAAAGAGATGCTAGCGGCCTACGCCGACTCCCAACGTTGGTATAGTTTAACTGTGACAGCCTCTATTTCGGCGCGGATGTGGGACAACATGCAATTGCGTTTTCCATTAGCCCATCAATGGTGGTTTAACTTCTATGGCCAAAAACACGACATCGACCCAATTATGCTGATGTCACTTGCTCGTCAAGAAAGTGGAATGGATGTTGAGGCTCAATCGCCCGTTGGCGCTCGCGGTATCATGCAGATTATGCCGAGCACGGCTAAGTATACGGCTAAAAAATATCAGCTGACCTATAACGATGAGCAAGAGTTATATGAGGTGGGCAAAAATATCGAAATAGGCAGCCATTACTTAAATGGATTATTAGAGCAATACAGCGACAATCGAATTTTTGCATTTGCTGCCTATAACGCTGGGCCAAATCGCGTCAATCAATGGCGAGAGAAAACACAAGGCAAGTTAGATGCTTACGCTTTTATTGAAGCGATTCCCTTCCGGGAAACCCGCGGGTATGTGCAAAATATTTTGATGTTTGAGACTTACTATCGAGATTTGATGGGGATTGAAGGTGAATTTCTCAACCAAGATGAGCTCAATACAAAATATTAATTCCAATACGAAGTGAAAGTTCTACAATAGCGGAACGTATCACTTAGCGAGTACATTCATGCCACACCAACCTGAGTACACTGATTGGCAGCAGCTAATGGAATTGGTTAAATCAGCCACAGAGCAAGAGCAGCACGCAATGCTACTCACCATGATGATGACCCCAGATGAGCGAGATGCGCTCGTGGCGCGTGCGAACATCTTATGTGAGCTACTTAAAGGGGAGTTATCACAGCGGCAGATTAGCCAATTGCTCGGAGTGGGAATTGCGACCATTACGCGTGGCTCAAATGAGCTCAAAAGTAAATCAGAACAAGAAAAGTCGCAATTAGCCGCTCTGCTACTCAAGGTGTCTTAAGGGTTCCTTGAGTTTGCCAACCTTTTATAAATTAGCAGGGAAATGCTCTGGGTTGATAAAAGGGATTAACGCGAGGATCAATGCTTGATGGTAGACCGAGCTGCGAGTGAGTTGGTTATGAGTGAGCAGGCTGATCGCCCCGCCTTTCTGTTTGATATTTTGGCAGTCAAACAGTTTATCCATCACATCGCCTAGCTCATTTTCGTGACTTAATAGCTCTAATACTTGAGGTGGTAGCATTAAGCTGGCTGAACGCGATTCTCCTCTATGAGTGGTGGATTCAATCACCATCCACGCAAAAGTCACTGTATTCTCAATGCCCGCTTCTAACCCGACGTAATAATCTGCCGTGGGATCTTGCTCTTTCGCATTTCGTACTCGGTTAAGTGCACCTTGGTGGGTTTCTTCATCTGTCATCGGTTGATCCGCGACACCACTGGGCACACTCACCCCTTTAAATGAGAAAGTATCCTGTGGAAAGGTACTTTCAAATGCACTTTTGACTGCATTGATTTTGGCCGGGTTAAGAGAGGCAATGATCACATTTTTCATAAACAGCGTTTAACTCTTTTTGTTGTTGGTACCATGAAACCAACGCATTTAATGGCATTGGTTTGGCAAAATAATAGCCTTGCATGAAATCACATTGGTAATCAGCAAGCCAATTATGCATCTCTTTACTTTCAATACCTTCGGCGGTGACTTGCATTGATTGAGAGTGGCAAAGTTCGATCAAAGGCTTAATGATCTTGTGATTGTCAGTGGTGATGAGTGTATCTAAAAAAAGCCGATCGAACTTAATTTTTTGTACTGGATATTGCACCAATTGAGTAATGGAGGTGTAACCAGAACCGAAATCATCAATCGCCAATCCGTAGCCTAAATGCGATAGTTCGTGAAGCAGTGGAAAACCGTTTGAATTGGCAGAAAAAGTTTCTGTAATTTCAAAATCAATCAAATGGGGAGGAACCGCATTCTCCTGCGCATGTTTATGAATGTAATGAGCTAACTGTAAAGAGTTTAATTCTGCTGATGAAAGGTTAATCGATAACTGAACAGGGTGTTCAAACATCGCTTGCAGTGCATGGAACTCCTCGAAAGCTGAACGGACGACCCAGCGATCAATGTTGCCAAATAACCCGGTTTGTTCGGCTATCGGAATAAATTCTTTTGGTGAAATCGTACCGAGCAGTTTGGATTCCCAACGAAGTAAAACTTCAAATCCTGAGACTGTATTGCCAGCACGATTTAAATAAGGTTGGTAGACCAAGCTAAATTCCTGATCAAAATCACCTCGGCGTAATGCTTGCTCAATATTGGCTCTGCGCAGAACACCCTTATTGAGCTCTGGCGAGTAGTAAGCTATTTGGTTCTTCCCAGCATTTTTTGCTTGATACATGGCCGTATCAGCATTAGATAATAATTTTTCTAAGGTATAGCCATCGGTTGGGTAGGTAGCGATACCAATACTTGCTGTGATAGGGAAATTTCCGAGTGGTGAGTTATGCTGGTTTTGTAATGGGATCAGTAGCTGAGTGGCAAATTCGCTTGCCGCTTGTATAAAACTACTATCAGGTGTAGAAATAAAAATTGAAAACTCATCCCCTGATAGTCGCGCTGCTAGGCTTTTTACTTGATACTTTTCAAAGAAAAAGTTGCGCAATGAGCCAATATGCTGTGCAAAGTTGACTAATAATGCATCACCGACCTGATGTCCATATTTATCATTGACGTATTTGAAATTATCTAAATCAATATACAAAACCCAGATGTTATCTGTGTGTCTTGCTTTTGCTAGCACTCTTTCTACTGATTGTTGAAAGTGGTGGCGATTGGCAAGTTTTGTTAAGTGATCGTACTCTGCAAGTGCTTTTGTTTTCTTATATGTGGTATCAAGCTCCTGATACATATCGTAAAAACGAGAGGATAGCCGGCCAATTTCATCGTTACTCTTGAGAGTTTCGATATTGTCACGCTGCTTATTCTCTACTTCTTTCAATTGTTGATCTAATTGGGATATGGGCTTGATTACATGCCGGTATAATAAATACAAAAGCAGCAACACAGTCACTAGAGTCGATATTCCAAACGACAACGCTAACCGTTTTTTAATGGCATAAAGTTTGTCGTTAATTAGATACTGTGCAGGATCAAGCGTGGCATAAAGATCTGATTTTAATTCAACAGTTTGCGTTAATCCTACCTTTTTAATATCCGCTGCGTCAGTGAAAAAAATGGTACTTCGGTTATCAAATTCTATTTTCTTCATCAGTCGATTAAAGGGTTCTAGTACGACGAAAACAACAACAAAGAAAATTTTATCGCGGTTATAGCTAAGCGGTGTCGTAAGTGTTTGAGTATCTAAAACATCATACCGAACTAGAATACCTTCACCGCTGGAATTTGTCGTATAGTCAACATAAGAGGTTTTCTGTGTGCTATCGAAAGTGTTTTGTATGTGGTTGAGAATTTTTGTATCGATTTTGGCGAAGGGGTCACCACTATTTTCGGCATAATAAAGAACATTTTTGCTGCCATCCAAAATAGATAACGCAATAAAATTATTCTCTTGTGATTGGAGAATCTCCAATGTTTGCTGAAAGTTATCAACCAGTTCTAACTCTCGATAAGGGTTGCGCTCATGTGCAACGTAGTGACGAATGATATCGCTTTTCGTTAGGGTGTAAGCGTAGCTATTCACCAGGTATTGGGTCTGACGAAAGTGACCCGCGAGTTTTTCCATACTCAGTTGAAGATAGCTTTCTTCTCTTTTCAGCAAAGCATCTTTTTGATTGGAGTAGATAATGTAACTAGATGCCACTGCACTGAGAAGAATAACCGGTGTTATCAGCAACAGAATTCTATTGTTGAGCTTCATGTTGTTCCAAAATACTGTTAATGATTTTTGCTCTCAAACTAATATCGGCAGGGAGCAATTCGCTATCAATAATGCCTTGTTCTAACAAAGCTGGGTTTGGAAATAATGATGCATCATTTCGGTAACTATCTGGCATTAAATTTAGGGCACTTAAGTTTGGTGTCGCAGCTTTAATATCTTTTGCATTTATTGCGGCAACTTCTGGGCTCAATAAGTGGTTTATAAACTCTTTTGCATGCTCTTTATTTTTTGAATTGCTGTTGATGGCTAAACAATCCACCCAAATATAGGGTCGGCCTTGCGGGGTGACAAAATCCCAATCATTGCTGCCAAAATACTTATTCAATGAAAATTGGTCACCGCTATATGCGAGTGCCATATCTAAGCCATCACTGTCAGGATGGCTTCGGACGTAACTCAATATATATTCATAGGTTAAGATATTGCGATTCACGGATAGCATCTTTTGATAAGCCTGTTTCAGTGCATTATCGTTATTTGTAATTGGCGATTGTTGTTGGGCATACAATGCTGGCAACAGGGTTTCAACTGTATCGTGAAGCATCCCCACATGGCCTTGGAGTGCTGGTGGCATGTCGATGAGATCAGCCCAGTTTTTGGGTTTGGCTGGAAATTTACTTTTTTTGTAGACGATGCCTACGGTTCCCCAAAAGTAAGGAATAGCGTGGCTACCGCACGCTTGATTCCATTTCGTATCATTATGCTTTCTATTCGGTAGAGCACTAAGATCTTCAAAGGTGTTGAGCCGAGAGTAGATAAGAGCTGATACGTTATCTAACACTACAATATCAAAAGGTAGCTGGACACTTTTGACCATCAATAGACTGCGTTCATCGTCATTATCAAAATGATATAGATTAATATCGATGCCGCTACTTTGCCGCCATTGATCAACGATTTGCGGTGACATAGTGTCTTCCCACAAATAAATATTGAGCTCTGAGCTTCGAATGTGCGCTGAAATGCCTAGTAGAAATAGCATTAAAGCCAAAGGATGGATTTTCATCATGATATAAGTAGATGAACCTTATTTATTGGAAAAGGGCATCGTTCACAATGAAAGTGTCACAGATATCTTATGACGTGCGGAATATATTCCGTGAATTCAAAGTAGGCTGACAGCCCAAAACATAGTGATTAATTATGTGTGAAATGATTGGGCATTATATGAACTATGTTGATGTCTGTCAGCTGACTTCTGTCAAATATTTGACTTAAATGTGATTATTGAAGTTTTACTTGGGTCGGTTTAACATTTTCGCTTGGGTAGCAACCTAATACTTTTAAATGCTTAGTGATTTTTGTTAGCTCATTCAATGCTTGCTGCATTTCAATGGAATCAAGATGTGATTCAAGATCAACATAGAACATTTCTTCCCAAGGATTACCCATAATAGGTCTCGATTCCAATTTGGTCATATTGATGCCGTAGCGTTGCAGCACTAACAAGCTTTCAACAAGTGAACCAGCTTGTTGCGATGTCGACATGATTAATGTCGTCTTCGCTGGAATTTGAGTAGAGACTTCCACGGGTTTTCGCGCAACAACAATAAAGCGAGTCTGGTTTTCTGTTTGATTGGCGATATTAGATTTGATCGATTGTAAGCCGTACAGTTTACCGCTAGAAGCATTGCCAATTGCGGCAACATCGTTGCGATTAAGCTGCTGTACTTTTTGCATCGCATCAGCTGTGCTCGCACAGGTTTCAAGCGTAACGCCTTTTAGGCGGCTTAAAAATTCGCTGCACTGCTGGTGGGGTTGTGGGTGTGAATAAAGGGTTTTGAGCTCTTCCAAGCGTAATTCAGAGGTGGCGACTAAGCAGTGCTCAATCGGTAAAGTGAGCTCACCGACAATGTACAAGGTAGTATGTTGCAGCAAATCATACACTTCGTTAATTGAACCTGAACTGGTATTTTCAATCGGCAATACCCCATAGTCAGCATGACCTGATTCAACTGTTTTAGTGACTTCTTTAAACTGATCGCAATTGAGTTCGATCAACTCTGTATTTTTACGACTGAAGTACTCACGGGTTGCAAGATGGGAGTAAGAACCTTTAGCACCTAAAAAAGCAACCCTTGCCAGCGGTTTACGGCTCAGTTGCGGATTGGCTAGATTCTGCAAGTATGCTTGCTGTAGCAAGACGGAGTCTTCAATGATGGTATGAAATAGTTTAGTAATATACTGAGCATCTAAATTGTATTTTTCTTTACCAGTGTTAATCAATTTGACTAAAAGTTGCTGTTCACGTATTGCATCTCTCACAGGTTTTGCGGTTTCCACTTTGCTTTTAGCGACTTCAATGCTGAACTTTCGACGTTCTGCCAGTAGGTTTAGCAGTTGATCATCAAGCTCGTTCAGTCGCAAGCGGATCTCTTCAAGTGAATAGTGCTTTTCAGTCATAAAAATGTCCTTGTAAAAAAGCCTCCCAGTGGGAGGCTTCCTGTTCGTTTTTGACTTATCTTCTGTCAACGACCATGCCTCCAAGGTTATTGGAGAAAAAAGAAGTCAAAAAAGAACAGTGAGGTTAAGTGCATAAGAAGGTGATTTCTCTTTGAATGTAAAGACACAATAAGCAAGCAACCGTAGAGCGTCAAGCAAAAAAATAGCGCTTGAAAGCGCTATTTTTCATCATATTAAACTTTATTCAACTTCTTCTTCTACTTCCGGTTTGTCGGTACGACGAGCTTCCGGTTTATGGCGCAGTTTGTTGAGTTGGCGCTCTAATTTTTGTTCTACCTCATTGATGGCTGCGTAAAGATCTTCATGGGTTGCAGAAGCGACTAATTGTCCTTTGGGTACAGTGATAATAGCTTCGAATCTTTTTTGTTTATTGGGTTCTTCACTAAAGCTAGCTTGGCATCCTATGATATCCACTTGCCATTTTTCTAGTTTTTTAAATTTGCTCTCAATGTGAGTGCGGATTGCAGAGGTGATGTCGATATTTTTACCAGTGATAGTTACTTTCATAGATGTTTTCCTCTGTTGCATCCCTCATGGGTTAACTTCAGATTACTGATTTAATACTAAAGTAATGTGATCCAGATCGCTTTATTAGATGTGATTTCAAAGGGCGAGTTTAAACGTGATCTCACGCAAAGAGTGCTGACAAAGAGTAAAGAAAAAGCTTGTGATTCCTATCAATCTGGATAGATTGGTTAAAAGATTAAGCTAAGAATTTCCCATTTTTAGGGTGTTTTTGCGGCCTAAAAAGAGCGCTGCTCATTTCTTATTCAAGTGTTTTTTGTGATTTTTATTCTAACGATGTTTTGAACACCTCCCTTTTTATTTCAGTTTTCCCTGCACCACTCATTTTCCAGCCGTCTTTTGCTGGCGTGTTATTATTCCCATCGACTCCAAATAAAAAAACCACTCAAAGCGTGAGTGGTTTTCATGGCGTACCTAAGCTTATTGCAAACTATTGTGGATTGAGTGCAATTAACTTTTGAGTTCTGGCAATGGCATCGTTCAGTTTGAGCTGTTTATACGCTTCCAACTGAATGTGTAATGATTTGCGAGCCGCTTCAGTGTCTGGATACGTTTTTTGTAGCTCCTGAGCACGGTTGATGGCCGCAATCCAAGATTCACGGCGTAAGTAAAAATCAGCTGTGGCAAGGTCATATTCAGCCAGCCTATTTTTTAACGCGAATAAGCGTTTATGAGCATCTTCTGCATAAGGGCTTGTTGGGTAGCGTTGCAGCAGTTTCTTAAAATCAGCAAACGCAGCTTTTACCGGTTCTGGATCACGATCCGCGCGATCGACATTAAATAGGTCATGCATGAAGTTGCGATCTTGCGCCATATGCGTCAAACCACGCATGTAGAGTACCCAATCCATTTTTTCATGGGTTGGATTCAAACGGGTAAAGCGTTCAATGGTCGCTAAACCTAACGCAAGATCATCGTTTTTGTAGTAAGCGTAAATAAGGTCAAGTTGAACTTGTTCTGAATACGCGCCGAAGGGATAACGTGAATCTAACGCCTCAAGTTTTTGAATGGCCGTTAACCAGTTACCACTTTGCAGTGAGGTTTGTGCTTCTGAGTATAATTCAGAAGGCGGCACATCAGGGACAATCTCTTCGCTGCTTGAACAGCCAAATAACAGTGATAATGCGAGTAAGCCTGATAAAGTGTGGTGTTTCATGACAGGAGTCGTTTCCTTGAATTAATGCTTCTTAATTGAGTGCGTAATCGCTTTACAAATCGTTTCGTTACTTTCTTAGCAGTAACAGATACAATGACGCCATATTTTATCCATACTAGACGCTATTAGTCTCACGGTTTTTAAAAAAGTTCGATATGGCTCAGCAGATTGAATTAACAAATACAGTAAAAGATAGCCAGTTAGGTCAACGTTTAGACCAAGCTGTCGCTGAATTATTCGCAGATTTCTCTCGTTCACGTCTAAAAGAGTGGCTTTTAGAAGGCAAAGTTCAGGTCAATGGTGAGGTGATCACTAAACCAAGAACGAAAGTCATGGGGGGAGAAATCATTACGGTCCAAGCCGAGCTTGAAGATGAAGAGCGTTGGGAAGCGCAAGATATACCTTTAAATATCGTGTATGAAGATGACGATATTATGGTCATCAACAAACCACGAGATTTTGTCGTTCATCCAGGCGCGGGTACTCCAGATGGCACAGTCTTAAATGCACTGTTGTTCCACTATCCAGCTATTGCAGAAGTACCTCGTGCGGGGATTGTGCATCGTTTGGATAAAGATACGACTGGTTTAATGGTGGTCGCTAAAACGGTTCCTGCACAAACACACTTAGTTCGAGCGTTGCAAAAGCGTAAGATTACGCGTGAATATGAAGCGATTGTGATCGGTACGATGACGGCTGGTGGGATGATCGATAAGCCGATTGGCCGCCACTCAACAAAACGTACATTGATGGCGGTAAGCCCGATGGGTAAACCAGCGGTAACTCACTATCGTGTGGCCGAGCATTTTCGTGAACATACGCGACTTCGTTTGCGTTTAGAAACGGGCCGTACTCACCAAATTCGTGTGCATATGTCATATTTACAGCATCCTTTGCTTGGGGATACCGCCTATGGTGGCCGCGCTAGGATTCCGAAAGGGGCAACGCAAGAGCTGACCGATATGATCCGTGGTTTTGATCGTCAGGCTTTGCATGCCGTTATGCTTCGACTTGAGCATCCTGTGACTGGTGAAATGCTAGAATTTCATGCGCCAGTACCTGACGATATGATCATTATGGCGGAAGCTTTACGCGTAGATACTAAGTTGAATAAAAAAGACGAGTTCTAATGCAGAAGATCATCCCTAACTGGAATGCACCTAAACATGTAAAAGCTTTCTCCTCGACTAGAGTCGGTGGCTTTTCGTTAGCTCCTTATCAAGGGCTGAATTTAGGCATGCATGTTGGGGATGATCCTTTATCCGTTGAAAAAAATCGCCAATGGCTAACGCAGCAAGCGGCGATGCCCTCTGAACCTATTTGGCTTGAACAAACGCATTCAACACAAGTGCTAGAGGTTACTCAACCTACTCAGCAGATTCTGAGTGCCGATGGTGTTTTTACCCATCAGCATAATGTGGTTTGTTCTGTAATGACCGCTGATTGCTTACCTGTTCTACTCACTAATCACCAAGGCAGCGAAGTGGCTGCAGTTCATGCTGGTTGGCGCGGTTTAGCTAATGGGATACTCGAAAATACGCTCGCCAAATTTTCTAGTGATATCCTAGCTTGGCTCGGTCCTGCTATCGGTCCTACGGCATTTGAAGTCGGTGATGATGTATACCATGCCTTTGTTGATCAAAATACCAAAGCAAAGGTCGCATTTTCTCTTCAAGAGAATGGAAAATGGCTAGCAAATATTGCACAGTTAGCCACGTTAAGGTTGCATCAATGCGGTGTTTCAGAAATATCAGATAGCGGCCTTTGTACCTTCCATAATCCTCATCAGTTTTATTCCTATCGACGCGACGGAATCACAGGTCGCCAAGCTTCATTTATTTGGATCGAAGAGTAACTTACGCAAGATCAATCTTCCCTAACTTGCCCCTTGAAAAAGCACTAGTGCGTAGCCATCTTTAGCTACGTAAGATTAGTTTCTCAATTAAGGTGAGGAAAGTTGGTATGCGTCTTGATCGATTTACAAGCAAATTTCAAATTGCCATTTCTGATGCTCAATCATTGGCATTAGGCCGTGATCATCAATATATCGAGCCTGTTCATTTGATGGTGGCATTGCTCGATCAAAATGGCAGTCCAATTCGTCCACTTCTTACTATGTTAAGTGTGGACGTTATGCAATTGCGCTCGAAGCTCAGTGAGATATTAGACCGTTTGCCAAAAGTTAGCGGTATCGGTGGTGATGTTCAGCTTTCTAGCGCAATGGGTACTATGTTCAATTTGTGCGATAAACTCGCGCAAAAACGGCAAGATTCCTACATTTCTTCGGAAGTATTTTTGCTAGCCGCACTAGAAGATAAGGGCGCGCTTGGTCAATTACTCAAAGAAATAGGGCTTACCGAGAAAAAAGTTTCTGAAGCAATAGAAAAAGTGCGTGGAGGTCAGAAAGTGAATGATCCAAATGCAGAAGAGCTAAGACAAGCGCTTGAGAAATTCACAATAGATCTAACTGAACGAGCGGAACAAGGCAAACTTGATCCTGTCATCGGCCGTGATGACGAAATTCGTCGTACCATTCAAGTATTGCAACGCCGGACCAAAAACAACCCCGTGATTATTGGTGAGCCCGGTGTAGGTAAAACGGCGATTGTGGAAGGGTTAGCGCAGCGCATTATTAATAATGAAGTGCCAGAAGGTCTACGTGGTCGTCGAGTATTGTCATTAGACATGGGGTCTTTGGTCGCAGGGGCTAAGTATCGTGGTGAATTTGAAGAACGCTTAAAATCGGTGCTTAACGAGCTAGCGAAAGAAGAGGGTAATGTCATCCTCTTTATTGATGAGTTGCACACTATGGTCGGTGCAGGTCGAGGCGAAGGCGCAATGGATGCAGGGAATATGCTTAAGCCCGCTCTGGCTCGAGGAGATCTACACTGCGTCGGTGCGACCACTTTAGACGAGTATCGTCAATATATAGAGAAAGATCCGGCACTTGAGCGACGTTTCCAAAAGGTACTGGTTGATGAGCCTAGCGTAGAAGACACAGTAGCTATTTTGCGTGGTTTGAAAGAGCGTTATGAGCTCCATCACCATGTGGAGATCACCGATCCCGCTATTGTTGCTGCTGCGAGCTTATCGCACCGTTATATTTCTGATCGCCAGTTGCCTGATAAAGCGATTGACTTGATCGATGAAGCCGCTTCAAGTATTCGAATGCAAATAGATTCAAAGCCAGAATCTTTAGATAAGCTTGAGCGCAAAATTATTCAGCTGAAAATTGAGCAACAAGCGCTAACGAATGAACACGATGAAGCGAGTGAAAAACGCTTACAGGTGTTAAACGAAGAGTTAAAAGTGAAAGAGCGCGAGTTTGCCGAGCTGGAAGAAGTTTGGAATGCGGAAAAAGCAGCTCTTTCGGGTACACAGCATATTAAGTCCGAATTAGAGCAAGCGCGTATGGATATGGATTTCGCACGTAGAGCGGGTGACTTGAACCGTATGTCAGAACTTCAATATGGCCGAATTCCTGAACTTGAAAAGCAGCTCGACCTTGCAACTCAAGCTGAAATGCAAGAGATGACTTTACTGCGCAACAAAGTAACTGATGTAGAAATAGCGGAAGTGCTTTCAAAGCAAACTGGTATTCCAGTTTCTAAAATGCTGGAAGCTGAGAAAGAAAAACTGCTGCAAATGGAGGATGCGCTGCATCAACGAGTTATCGGACAAGTTGAAGCCGTCGAAGTGGTATCAAATGCGATTCGCCGTAGCCGAGCTGGGTTATCTGATCCAAATAGACCGATTGGTTCCTTCTTATTCTTAGGGCCAACTGGTGTGGGTAAAACTGAATTGTGTAAAACACTCGCAAACTTTATGTTTGATAGTGAAGATGCCATGGTGCGAATCGACATGTCTGAGTTTATGGAAAAACACTCAGTAGCGCGATTAGTCGGCGCGCCTCCAGGTTATGTGGGCTACGAAGAGGGTGGCTACTTGACCGAGGCTATTCGTCGTAAACCGTACTCGGTTATCTTGTTGGATGAAGTTGAGAAAGCACACCCTGATGTCTTTAATATCCTACTACAGGTATTAGATGATGGGCGCTTAACTGATGGACAAGGACGCACAGTTGATTTTCGTAATACAGTGGTAATTATGACCTCAAACTTAGGGTCTTCGCAAATTCAAGAAAAATTCGCAAGCTTGGATTATGAAGGCATTAAAAAAGAGGTAATGGAGATTGTAGGTAAACATTTTAGACCAGAGTTCTTAAACCGAGTGGATGAAAGTGTAGTATTCCATCCGTTGGCGCAAGAACAAATTAAATCGATCGCTTCTATTCAATTAGCCCGTCTTGGTAAACGAATGGAAGAGAAAGGTTATCAGCTTGAGGTATCTGAAAAAGCGTTAGAGCTGATTTCTCAAGTTGGGTTTGATCCTGTTTACGGAGCAAGACCATTGAAACGCGCTATTCAACAAAGCGTTGAAAATCCATTAGCGAAAGAAATCTTGGCAGGAAGAATCCTACCGGATAAAAAAGTTAAGCTAGTTGTTAGCAATGACCAAATTATTGCTCATCAAGACTAAACATTTACATTCAAAAGGGCCAGAAATGGCCCTTTTTGTTGTCATCCCTAAACCACCGCCTTGGGCGGTGGTGATT
>NZ_NDIM01000291.1:0-17178 GCF_002241375.1 Vibrio sp. V19_P1S1T109
CCCGTCCGCCGCTCGCCACCCAAGGAACAAGTTCCTCTGTGCTGCCGCTCGACTTGCATGTGTTAGGCCTGCCGCCAGCGTTCAATCTGAGCCATGATCAAACTCTTCAATTAAAGTTTTGTTGGTCCTAAGACCGGCTCAATGAATACTGACTTCAAAACTGCTCTTACTCGAAAGTAAAAAAGTAATTTTAAAGCTATTGTTGTTCCAACAGAACAACAATGAATTGACTGTGCCAAAATCAAGTAAACTTGATTCTGATTGGTCACTCAGTTCATTGATAAATCTTTTTTGATTATCATCAACGAGTGCCCACACAGATTGATAGGTTTATATTGTTAAAGAGCGTTCCTGGCGAACAAGACCGTTAAGTCCGTGTCGCTAGGGGTGCGAATAATACGCTTTAGCTTTTAAGAGTCAAGAGTTATTTTTAACTATCTTTCTCTTTCAACTAGTAACTCGTTTGTGAGGCTTGCCTCACTCCGTGTCAGTGAGGCGGCATTATAGGGAGGTTTTACAATGTGACAAGTTCTTTTTTAAAATCACCTTTCATTCGCTTAAAAAGCCACCAATGTCGCGTTTTATTGAATAAAACTTCAACATTTGAAGGTTATCACAGCAATTGGTTGGAAAAACACCAAGCATAAACGTAAGATTGATGTGTCTATTTTGTTAATCCTAGACATCCTTCTTCTTTTACTTGATATGTAGTATTCCAATATGAACTCTAATAAATCGATTTTACTGGTTGCATCTCTTGCAATAATAGGCGCAATCCTTTTTTCTCTGGTCGCGCTTTCTCCCGCAATTACTTTTGTTCTTGGTGTTGTCTCTTCCGCTCTTGTTTTTAAATTTTTTGGCAGCAAAACGCTAACCGATGATGAGGAGTCAAAACTCTCAACGAAAACACTGTATGTCGGTAACTTGCCATACAAAGCGAATGAAGCTCATGTTCGTGAACTTTTTGCCAAATATGGAGAAGTCTTTGCCGTACGTTTGATGAAAGATAAGCGAACAGGCAAAAGGCGTGGATTTGGCTTTGTTGTGATGGCTTCTGCAAATGTAGATGGTGCTATTTCAGCTTTGAATGAGAAAGACTATATGCAGCGTACATTAAAAGTACGTGTGGCGAATGATCCTAAACATCCTGATGACGATATGTTTGAACAGGAGTAAAACCTAAGTGAGCTAATCGGCTATTGAGCGCGCTTTCTTCCCAAGGAGGTGCGCTTGATAATATCCTGTGTTGTTTGATTTTGCATTGTGGCTCGCTTTTCACGCCCAATAGCTCTTGCACACGACGGGCAATAGCTTTTCCAGAATCAACTAGCACGACATTCTTCCCTAATACGGCTTGGATCTCTTCTTTTATTAATGGGAAGTGTGTACAGCCAAGGACCGCCACATCAATACGGTTCACCAAAGGGCTAAGAATCTCTTTTAATTCTGCAAGATCGACAACTTTGCCCCTCAATTTTTCTTCTGCCATATCCACTAAGCGCGTTGACCCTAGCAATTCAACATTCTTGTCAGATGAGAAATCTCGAATCAAATCGTGAGTGTATTGACGAGTGATAGTCGCTGGGGTAGCAATGAGTCCCACGGCTTTATTTGCCAGTGACGAGGCAGGTTTAATCGCAGGGACAACCCCCACAACTGGTACAGCAAGACAAGAACGCAGCTTGGGTAAGACGATAGTGCTTGCGGTATTACAAGCAATAACGACCAAATCAATGCGCTCTTTCACAACGACATCGCTTACCAACCTAACCACACGCTTAATTAACACCTCTTGATTGAGCTCTCCATAAGGATAAGCTTCATTGTCAAACAGGTAGATGTAGTTTAATTGTGGTAGTTTGGCTTGGACCTCTTGATAAACAGATAACCCACCAACACCAGAGTCAAAGATAAGCACATTAAGCTGAGACGGTTGCGACACTCTGAGCACCTTATAATGAAAACGTTCCGATCATACTCGCTCTTTATCAATTGGCAATGCTCTTGCTCGGTATCTTTGGTGACAAAAACGTTCCCCCAGTTGGAGATGCGTCAACTCTAACTCCAGCATTCCACCCAAAAAACAGGGCGCGTCGGTGACCAGTGTATGAAACTCGCCATTTTCGCCACACGGATCAACCTCTGCTGGTAAAGAATCAATAAACGCTCGTCCATAAGGTTGTCCACAATAGTCTGGCGTAAGGCTGTGACCATCTGTCGTCATCACCATGGTTTGGATGCCGCGATTTATGATCTCTCGCGCAAGAGCGCTACTATCTTCGCCTAACAAGGGCAACACACACTCCCAGCCAGCCGGTTCAATATAGCTTTTGCGATACTGCGCAATGCCGTTACAGAACATATCGCCAAAAGCAACGGCGTCTATCTCTAATCCACTTTGTTTTAATGCGCTGATGATGGTCGATTGATAAAGCTCGTTACTTGGAAATACGGCAGGCAGCTCTATTTTGACAACGGGTAATTTTAAAAGTCGTGCTTGTAGCTCAATTACATACAAGGGGGTGGCTTGAAAGGGCACTTCATCTTCGACATAAGTGGTAAAAATGCCCACCACACAATAACGGCTATCTTCCAATAAGCGCTCTAAAGTGAGGGTTGAATCTTTTCCGCTAGACCAACTGACGATAACGTTCTTTTTCATCATCACACTCGCAAAGTAAAAACCGCCCACAGGCGGTTTCAAAAATCAGAATTGGTAAGTAGCATTTACGTAATATGTACGCTCTGGAGATGGGTATCCACCAGCTGTCTCGTACTCTTCATCAGTAAGGTTCTCGACTCGACCGTTTAAAGTAAGATTTTCATTTACGTAGTAGTTAACTGAAACATCAAACAAACTGTATGCAGCCAACTCTTCAGAGAAGTCTGGTCGCTCACCGACGTATTGGTACCCCAATGACAAATCAACATCATCGAAACTAGCTGCCGCGTTATACTTATAAATCTTCTTAGCACGGCGGACTAACTGTTCACCAGATTGGTCTTTTGGATCTTGGAAGTTAGCACTCACTTGGTGGTTAATAAAGCCTGTATCAAAACCGACAACCATTTCCACACCACGTAATTGGCTTTCACCATCAGTGTTGTAATACTTACTCGTCGCGTAATTATAATCAATTAAGTCTTCAACGTTTGTATCGTATCCAGTAATTGACCAATCAACCTCTTGGATTAAACCACTAAAAGTTAATTCAAATGAATCCGCTTTCTCGGCTTCTAGCTTGTCATTACCGTAGTAACTATATAGTTGATACAAGTTCGGAGCTTTAAACGATGTACCATAGGCAGCCTTAACCACAAGCCATTCTGCGTAACGATAACCTAACCCTGTGTTATACGTTGTTTCAGTACCAAACTGTTCATTGTCATCAGCACGAATGCTCAACTCACCAAACACTTTATCCGCATCTACGTTTAATGCCGTGAAGTATGCAACATTGGTTCGATCATATTCAGTATTCGATGGCTTAACGATGTAGGCCTCATCTCGCCAATCAACACCACCACTTAACGTCAGTGCTGAAGTAACTTTGTATGAGTTTACCCATTGAACATTAAGTTGCTCAAGCTCATCAGACGTAGCCGAAGAAGAGTTCTTACCTAGAGACTTTTCGTAATTCCAGTTGTCTTGGTTTTGATAATTAACTAGGAATTCAGACTTTAGCTCACTGCCATTAAATTTAACGCCAGCAGCAACAGTAGAGTTTTGTACTTCAGCTTCTTTGTAAGAGTGGACAGGGTTGCCGGTATTATGATCAACATACGAACCATCATATTGAGAGATAGTCTCGAACATTCGGAAATTCGCAAAGCCACTCCACTGTTGGTCGAAGTTATGTACATACCCGAGCAAAGCATTACGTGATTCAAACCCATGACGGTCACCATCGTTTACTCCGGGCATTGGGTGAACGTTATAGCCCTCATCAGAATCGTAACCAACCGATACGTTTAAATGACCGTTCTCGCCAACTTTAGTACCACTAACAAAACTTAATTCTTCATAATCACGGCTGCCTAATCCTGCACTCACTACAGTTTCTTCATTGTCAGAACTGACAACTGTAATGATATTAATCACACCACCAATAGCCTCTGAACCATACATAGCAGCACGAGCACCTCGTACATACTCTACTCGGTCAACAAATGCGATTGGCAGCTGGCTGAAATCGACACCACCTTTTGCAGCGCGAGCAAAACGAATGCCGTCAATTAAGACAAGAACCTGATCAGAGTTAGCACCTCGAACAAAGATCGAAGCTTGCTGGCCTCTACCACCATTCTGTGTAACTTGAATACCCGTTAATCGTTTGAATACATCAGTTAGTGACTTAGCTTGAATACGAGCTATATCTTGACGTGTCACAACCTCCACTTGAGCAATAACACTTTCGGTACTTTGCTCAAAACGGTTAGCCGTAACCACCATGGTTTCGTCAGCAGATGCTTCTTGGGCGTGTAAATTGGAGATAAGTGAAAGCAGCGATGCTACAGCCGCCGCTAAAAGGGATTTATTCATATTGTGATCCTAATTCGCGTAAGTCCTACCAAATCAACCAAACGGTGGCATAGATTTGGCTGCTGGCAGGTATTCGGACTTGAGAGCTCTTGACCTACTAACCCGACTTCCCACAGCATTTTCCTGCAGTGTCATATTGGGTGTTCGTTCTCTCTTACCGCTGCGCGTCAGTTCTGGATTCACACCAGATTCCCTTTTCGGCCATCTATACCGCTAGATAGCACCAGCTGAGGGCGATACTATGGCTCTATTGATAATTTGTCTAGTACTGATTGGTGTCAGCTATTTTTGTTAGCTCGCAATTAATGACTAATTCAGGACAAAACTGGACAAGCGCGAGGGATTGAATAAAATCTGCGCTCTTTATTATTTGAATGCACCATACCCAAGCAAAGGTAATACCATGGCGACTCTTGATGTAAACCCACAACACTACCAGCAACAGTTGGCGGAAAAGACCGAGCGTCTGACCCAAATGTTCGCACAATACAACATGCCTCAGTTGGAAGTGTTTGAATCACCAGAGCAGCATTACCGTATGCGTGCAGAATTTCGAGTTTGGCACGAAGGTGATGAGCTTTATTACATCATGTTCAACCAAGAAACGCGTGAAAAATACCGCGTTGACCAGTTTCCTGCGGCCAGTCGTTTAATTAATGATTTGATGCCACTTTTGGTCGATGCACTTAAAGGCAGCGACTCACTGCGTCGTAAACTTTTCCAAGTCGATTTTCTCTCCACTCTTAGTGGTGAAGTACTGGTTTCTCTGCTTTATCATCGCCAACTCGATGAAGAATGGATAACCCAAGCAAAAGCATTAAAACAGCGTCTCAATGATGAGGGATTCAACCTCAATTTGATTGGCCGTGCACGTAAAATGAAAGTCGTGCTAGATCGAGATTTTGTGATTGAGAAACTGAACGTACATGGTCAAAGTTACATTTATCAACAAGTGGAAAACAGTTTTACTCAACCAAACGGTACTGTTGCGCAAAAAATGTTGGAATGGGCCGTTGACTGCACGCAAGAGAGCCAAGGCGATTTATTGGAGCTCTACTGTGGGAATGGTAACTTTTCACTGGCATTGGCGAAAAATTTCGAGCGAGTGCTCGCAACCGAATTAGCCAAACCTTCTGTTGATTCCGCGCAATACAACATTGCGGCGAATAAAATAGACAATGTGCAAATCATCCGCATGTCTGCCGAAGAGTTTACTCAAGCGATGGAAGGTCAACGTGAGTTTCGTCGTTTACAACAAGCGGGAGTTGATCTCAAAAGCTATCGTTGCAACACCATTTTTGTTGACCCACCGCGCTCGGGTATGGATATCGATACCTGTAAAATGGTACAAGGCTACGAGCGGATTGTGTATATCTCCTGCAACCCAGAAACCTTAAAAGAGAATTTAGACACTCTATGTGAAACACACAAAGTGACTCGTTTCGCTCTATTCGACCAATTCCCTTACACCCACCACATGGAAGCCGGATTAATGCTAGAGCGCATTAAATAAGGGTTTAAACGGTTTTTAATTGTAGCAAAAATCGTCCTGGGTGCGGCCTGGGGTACGGGAAGAAAAAAATCTAACTTCAAGCTATCTATCAAGCTGATAACGATTTACATAAAAAAACAAAACCAACCATAGTCAAAAAAGACTATGGTTGGTTTTTAGTTCCTCGTTGCCTTCTCTATCAGTAAGCAATTCAGATAGTTAATTAGTACTGTGAATTCATATTTGATCTACATCCAATATCCCCAACACAACCTTGCCGATCTGATGCGCCAAATACGGTGGGACAGCATTTCCTACCTGTACATATTGCTGCGTTCTATTTCCTTCAAACAAATAATTATCTGGAAATGTCTGTAAGCGAGCTGCTTCTCGGACAGTCAAACTGCGGCACTGCTGTGGGTCATAATGAATGAAGTAGTGGCCATCTTTAGATATATGGCTAGTCACTGTCGTTGCGCATTTATTTGCCGCTTGGGTACGAAAACGATCCGCATGTGAGCCGCTATCCCAATTTTCGTGCTCAGGAGCTAGTTCAGCGGGGAAATCTCTCGCCTTAGGTGAAATACCACCACTTAACTTAGTAAAGGCAGCACTGAAGGCATAACGAAGTAAATCAGATGTCATATGTCCGCGAGTCGCATGATTTAGCACACAACCGGGATGGTTATATAAATACCAGCTTTCTAAATGTGGAGGTATCTTGTGCTCTTTTTCCGCTAATAGGCAGCTTTGACGCTCAAGCCCAAGCATAGGCTCAAGATCTAAATTATCCACAGCTTCTCTATCAAATTTTGTTGCCAATATACGCTTTACCTTTTTAGCGTTTACTCGAATTTGCTTCTCCCAGTCCTTCTGAATATCTTTTTGCTTAGAAAAGCCACTTCTGAGAGGGGGTAGATCTGATAGAACTTGTTGAACGGTGACTGTTTCTTTAATTGGAGCAATAGTAGCTGGTATACGATTTATATCTTGCCGTACACCCAAGAGAATGACTCTATGACGAGCTTGGGGTACGCCATATTGCTCAGAGCGAATAATAAAATCAGAGGAGTCATCATACTTTGGATCCTTTGAATTTTTAGCCTCTACAACAAGTGAAAAAACCCTATATTTGGATACACCGCGCGATCCCGTTACCTTGCCAGGGTTCCTCAGATCTTCCAATATTTGAGGAAACATAACCTTGCCGTTAATTTGGGCAGATAAAATACCACGTACATTTTCCATCACAAACACATCAGGTTGCGCGATAGAAAGCACTTTAAGGTATTCCTTATATAGGAAGTTTCGATGATCTTCTTCAGCCTTGTAGTCCTTATTTCCCGCATTGCGAGAGCGACCAGCTAACGAATAGGCTTGGCAAGGCGGGCCGCCAATAACGACCTTAGGCCCTTGATGAGTTGTCAGTAGCTGGCGAATTCGAGCGTGGATGAGCGCATTATCTTCACCAAGCGCTCTAGGTCCTTCTAAGGTTTCGTTACTTGCCTCTTTCGCATGCTCTGGATATAAACAGAATAATTCTTCACGGGTTAGCTCCCCGCGTACATACCTAAAGTAGCTATCTAACCCACCATCTAATGCTTTAATTTTTCGGTAGAAAGCTCGCGTTGTTAATGTGTTATGCGCAGATGGTTCTCTTTCTACAGATACACCGATTTTGAATGGATAGTTTCCACTTTCGTCTACGACTGAAGATATGCCTTCGCCTAGCCCGCCAGGCCCTGCGAAGAGGTCAATTACAAGAACTTCACCTGTTATCATTTCACTACTACAACCAATAAAAATGCTAGGCAATCATACCAGGCTAAAATTGACGGGCAATAGCTTACTTTAGAAAAACAGGTTTATGTTCTATGCACTCACCCAAATTTGATGACTAATGATGGAAACTAGTTATGCGTGAAAACCTTCTGCCTGTAGCTTCTTTAGCGCTTCAAACGCAATTCCACATTGTTTCGACGATGGCATTTTCCTGGGGATAGCCGCGCAAATTTCAATAATACTATTTTCTCTTGGGGTCAGCATACCACGCTCTTTTGCCCAATTCTTAGCATCACCCCAAAACTTAGCGCCTAGTTTATACACCTCAACTTCAACATTGATTGAGTTATCTAAGGCATTCTCTGCCTTTACTTCTCGAACATTTTCATCCGCAAATTCCGAAGATATGATGACCCTCTTGAACCCGTCACTCAGCGGCAATTTACTTTCAGCAAGCCTTTGCCAACATAGTGGTTTCTTTGCCCATTCACTGTAGTTTTTTATACCCTCAGGAGGAGTAGTTATAACCTTCTGGGCAAGCTCACCAGACAAAAGAATAGATGCCTTTAAATCTTCTGGAACAGATTGTATTTTCCAGATAAGGTCAAGATCTATGACCATGCCTAAACTCTTTGCATCATTAACAAGTTTTGCAATTGCATAAGTGACAATGTTGGCTCGATAGCCTCCTTCATACCAATTGGCATTTGAAACGAGCTTTTCTGTTGTTCTAAATATGATCGCTTTAGCTATCAATCTCTTGAACCAAATATCGTTGAATGCCGTTCCTTCTGCCCCCCAATTTTTACCAATTTTTTTCGCAAACTCTGAAAAATTCTTTTGAGCCCCTAGACTCACAATATGCGGTAAGCATGCCCAGGTGTTCTCATATTTAGCAAGGTCTGTTTTGACAAAGAACTGGCTTCTAGGATATTCAGAATCGAACTTCTTACGTTCCGTTTGCGTTCTTCGGCTTCTTTCGTCCGCGAATTGACCTCTAGCTCGTTCATAGAACCACTTCGTTTCTCGATAACTACCTGTACCCGAAGGAGCTAAAATACGGCGAGATAACTCCTCAATACGGATATGAAATGGATGATTAGCAAAGAAATCCGCCGCATTTACCTTGTTCTGACTATTGGCATATTCAGAAATTCTTGGGACAACTTCTTCAGCGCATTTTTTCGGCGTTATAGTTAATTTCATTTGAACAAATACTTGCTGTATTTGCTCTTTGAGCGCTTTGCTCGCAGCATATAAAGATGCCGTCGTCTGGCCACCATTAACTATTTGAAGATTATTAACACTGGCTAATTGGTAGCCTGAGTCGGTCTTATCTATTTCAATACTATCAGCAGTAGCGCTTAATCCGTTGTTATAAGAGAAAAACATATGAGGCTCATCCCGAATAGTATCGCGAATGCCCTTGTTCACTTTTCCTCGAACTTGAAGAAAGCTTCTTACGTTAGCTTCAAGTAATCTTGGCCCCCATTTGTCATAAATTTCTGCAAGCTGTTTTCCCGGAATGACCGCTAAATAACTATCTAGGGCATCACTTCCACCAGACGCTTTCAAGATAGGAATTCCACCACCAAAATCGTCTTTAAAATTAATAACCGAATCAGCTCTAGCAAGCCCTTGCTCCATAAAGCGCTTAATGCGCTTAATATCCCAAACACTCAATGTAACTGGCTTATCATCAATAACGTCAAAGCTAGTAGCATCGGCTCTAGCTCGATAATCCCCATTAGTAGCGATAATTAATTTAACTTTTTCGACACTATTCCATGTTGCGTTGATTAAATCAGCCACACCAAACCCAGGACTAGTTTCTTCAAGCTTTTCTCGGAACTGAGCATCAAGACTTGCGTTTAAAAACCTGAAAAGCTTTTGAGATAAACGATGTACATGATCTTTGTGTAAGGGGCGAATATCTCTATCTAGAGTAAAATCACACAGTATCAGGCTCAGTATGCCTTCATTCTCCCTAGGATCACCGCCATACCCATCAATTTGTGTAGGCCCGCGCGAATATAAACCTTCATGAAAAGCTCGATTGGCGCTTTCTATTTCACCCGCCTCACTTAATAAATCACCAATTTTTTCAAAAAATGCCTCTACCGTTACAAGTCCTAAGGCATCAGCATCACCTTGTATATCGGCAATAAATTGAAGGTTGAAATCTGCAAGCTCTGTCATGTCTATATAAACTCTCGGAGATAATTAATGGAATTATCATTTACTTTGAACGGTTCACAGGCATCTAGAGAAATAGAATATCTTACGTTCTGCACGCCTTGTAGTAATGGGCAACTAATACGAGGAAACCCTTCAAGCACTTCATAATAAGCGGTGGACCTTATCAGCCAACGGCGATCATCGTACTTATTTAATGGGTCATAACCTGTTGAGTAGATTGCATCTTCCCACTTTGTATACGTGCTACAATCTTCCTGAAATAAAACCTCGGCTAACGCTACATAGTCATGCAGTGTCATTCCCTCAGGTACAATGGCAGATTCAATATTTGTAACACAGAGAAATAAACGCCCACTATCACAATCGGCTAGTTGGTCCGCTGATGAAATAGAAATTGAAGGTGTTGCAGCAGTTCTTCGCGTTTTAACTTCAATACAGCATCCAATTAACTCAAAGTCTTTGGGAGCCCCAGAAGGTCCCTTCCAGGCTTCAACCGCCATTTCAGGACCAAAATTCATCGCGAGCTCTCGAAGAAGATCTAATTCACCTATTAGACCTCGCTGTTCCTCAATAGAGAGACCTTCCGAACGGCCTGAGCGTAAAAGGTGATGCCATCTTTTCGTCCGTTGTATCGCCCTATAGAGGGCTTCATCCAAATTGGAAGCCTTCTCACCTGACTCAACGACATCTCTACAAAGGGCTTCAAACAGCTCCGCTTGGCTTTTTTCTTTAAGGGCGAGAACGAATGACCAACGGCCAGAAATTATCCTAAAGTTGGCAATGAGATTTTTGAGTTCAGGAAGCTTGGGTTTGCTGATTGGCTCAATTGGCAATCTAAGCATAAGCGCAGGCATTTTTTCCTCTAGAACAACCCAAAAAAAGTCAAACTGGCCGTTATTGTTAACCCTTCTTGCATCGCTGGGATCTAGATCCTTCCATGGTGAATTATCCATTCAATTCAGCCTCATATTCCTCATCGATATCATCCTCACCGTAAAGTTCTTTGTAGCGTTGTGTGTTAACAATATAAGCAACTTTCTCCGATGCTTTTTTTGAAGCTGGAAGACTAATCCCCCAAGCAACAACAGGATAACTTGGAATCAAAGCCACTCTACTATCACCTTCTTTACCTCTTGGGGATTTTGGTTTTACAAAATGAAGAATAAATAAAGGCTTATCTCGTACTTGCCGATAAATTGAGTCTGGGTAGTTACCATTCTTATCATACGAGTTTTCAGCAGCTTGTGCCTTACTTGGCTCAACACCCGCTTTTTCGATACCTCTAGATGCGACCCTCATTTTTTTGCCACTAAAGGACATATACCCATCTTTCAAATCATCAAGATTAATAGAACGGGTTGTAGGGATGATACTAACCCCTAGCGTATCGTCTTTATCTCCTTTTTGCAGACTTGGGATTAGCAAGTCCCATAAAGCTAACTCATCTTCTTTCCGTGCGCTGAGATAGCTTCTAACTGGCCCTGTTTCAGTAATCACACTCTCAGGTGTATTGCTCCAACCTGCTAGGAACTCATCGATATATTGTATTGGCACATCACGAAGTAATACCCCCCACGAGGTATCTTCAATTTTGAAAAGGGCTTGGTGTAGTTTAGAAATAAGCTTTTTAGCTATATCTAAATTCGCATTTAGCTCTTTAGGAGCAATACTGACCTTAGCTGTTTCTATAAATCTATTTGAAAGACCAACAAGAGTGGTAACTTCGCGACCTGCTCCCATCTTATTTTTTGCGGTGACCAACAATGATGCCGGATGGCTGCGAACTGCCAGACCGAAGTCTTCGGGGGTCGCTTTGGCCTGCTCCATTATTTTGAGTTCATCATGAAGCTCTTCAGCTGCGTTGGCGATAAAGGCATACCAATCTATAGCGTCATCAGGCATCCAAATTCGACACAGGTCTTCATATCCATTTCGATAACCAAACCATCTTCCCATTTGCATTAAGGTGTCGTACATCATGGTATTACGCAAGAACCAAGTAACGGTAAGCCCTTCAAGCGTCAACCCTCGAGAGAGAGAGAAACCGCCGACAGCAATGACGGTTTGCCCTCTATCACCTGTGTTCGAGTAATCTAGTTCATTGGCTTTACTGTTAACTTCGACAACCTTGGCGGAAGCAATTGCATCAAAAATCGCTTTTTGTATCTTATCCCAGTCAAATTCGGTGTCTTGATATTCTGCTTCCCAGACATCAAACAAAGCTTTGATTTCAGGGTCTTTCAACGCCTTGGTTAAAGATGAGTTTACCCTCAAAGCGTTTTGAATCCGTTCTAACGCTTCATACAATCGGTTTTTAAGCTGACTTTGCACTCGTGTAAATCGACTAGCATTAACTAACATTGAACAATGAGAGCTTGATTGACCTCTTAGATTTCTTATGGCACGGGATAATAGAAAAGCACGCAACGCAAACATCAGAGAATCTGGTAACTGATAGGTCTCATGCTCAATCTTATGCTTTATCGGCAGTAGGTCTTCATTATCCGAAATGCTCCTTAACCAGGTTGGCTCTTCGTCATCAGGTAGACCATCTATAAAGATTTTCTTTGGACCAAAGTAGTTAGTTGGAGCATCGAGACCGATAATAAAATCTTTAGGGAATAGATCCTCTTTATGTACATCGTGATTATCATCCGGATCGATGAAAATATTAGCAAAAGGAGTCGCTGTATAACCCACGTAACAACTGCGATGAAACATTTTTAAGAGATCACGTATTTGCCCATTTATCTTGGTTACCAATTGATTACTGTATTTAGTGTTGATTGATGCGTTATCAGCCTCATCATCAATGAGTAGCATTGGCTGATCGATCATTTCTTTATCACCACGAGCACTGTTGTCTTTAAGCCATTCAAGAAGATTTTCAAGCGTTCGGTGATTCTTTTTAATAACTAAGACGACGGGAACTCTATATGAGTCTATCTCACTGGTATTTGTTGATGCTGTAGGCTTATTAAAATCTCTAGACGTGTTCGTCAGGCTAACTGGGGTTCTATTTGGGTCAAAATGTCCAACTCCGATAACGTGCTTAGCATTTCCATTTTTCTTATCAGAGCTTTTTCCTGTATCTCGACCAATAAATCCCTCGTCAATTCTAAGTTGAGTTTGATTACGAAGGTTATTGTGTATACCTGCAATAACAATAATTAGACGATACCCTGCATCAGCCGCCTTACAGATCAAACTAGTATAATTCAGTGTCTTACCACTTTGAACATGCCCAACAACCATTCCCCTACGATCCCACGAGGAATATTCTTTAGGGTTTCCTAATCGGCCAAGTATCTTATCCGTAACGCTACCGGTATTCGAAATAACATCTCTAGGCAATCCATTTTGCAGCAGTAACTTCTCATATCTTTTCCAATAGAAGGGGTCTATTTCTGATTTTGCATCGTCTAACCAAGGTTTAAACTTGAGGCTATCAACTATTGCACCGAGACCAACTTTTATCCCCTGTTTTGACTCAATTTCACGAGCTATTTCCTCGATTACTGAGTCATCTAAATTACCATCCACTATCTTAGCAATATTCTTAACCAAACCTCTCAACTCATCCTCTGATTTACGAGGCTGGTTGTATAGTCCTGCTTCTACCATATCTAATACTTGCTGCCTGCTGCTCATAAGCCTTTTTCCTTAAGATAATTTGCAACTAGTCGCTCTGAGACTTCCCAGTTTGATTGCAATAATGGGTAATTTTGAAGTACATCTTTGATTCTGTCCGGAGTAACATTGCTAACAAGCAATGCATCAGTAAGGTCAATCACGACTTGATTCAAATCTGATTCAGAAGTCTGCATTGCAACAATTGACTCAGCGTTCCCCACCATTTCAGCATGCAGCGAATCAATAGGTAAGCCAGCACCAAGCAACCTAATACAGCGTGCAAACCCTTCTTTCAATTCATGAGGTAAACAATTTGAGTAAGCTTGAAATACTGGGTGTTCTGAATTGGGTTTGAAGTGTATTAGCCCATCCACTTGGACTCTATTCCAAATAGGATGCATCGTACCTTCAACTAGTCTTTGCCCCCGACTTCGATATGTTCTTTTAGAGGAACCAACGAAACGCTCTATGATTCGCTTGAGTCGCTCTCGAACCGCCTGAGGAAGCTGTGCCGAAGATTTTTTTACATCAATTTTCCATTGCGCATCCATCGTGTTAGGTATATCGATAGCAATTCGACTTAATTTTGTTAGTTCTGTTTGCTTAGCAAGTCCCAGCCAGCTCCCTGCAATAATTAATCTATTTTCTCGATAGATGTATAATCCTTGTGACTTTAGGTGACCTTCTGGTCCACCAAGCTCATCCCATTCATCTTGACTCATTTTTTTGTAGTGCGGAATGGTATAACTGCGAATGCGAACATTGCCACTAGATAAGCGAATGCTATCGTCAGGATCCTTCTGAGTCGATGGATGGGTTGAAGCCATTGGGTCCAACGGAGTCAATTGTCGATTATTGATACTTATTTGGATCTGTGGCTTACTCGTTTCTAGAAATCGATGAAAAATAAGCCTTAAATGTCTCTCGGCAAGAGAGAATTCTGCATTCATATGCTCAGTTTTTTTTTCTTGTGTACTAATTTCACCGACTAATCGATCTAATTTTTTCCAAATAACAACCGTTCCAACCTCGCCGAGCAAGTCACAGCCTAACTCATCCTCACAATCTTCAATCAGCTCTAATGTCCATGCATTTGTTTCGGCTACTAGATCTAAATCCCAACGAGCACATGATGTAATTCCATCTTGTCTAGTTATGACAGTAAGTGAGCGACACTGTGAAAAGCTAGCGCTTTTTAAGCCTAAACCAAATCGTCCAAGTTCAGAAGGCAACCTGTCAAACGTGGGATTTTTACTACCTAATCTCATCGCTTCAAGTAGTTCAGCTTTGCTCATTCCACAACCATTATCAGCGATAATAACTGATGGAGAATTTGAAATAGTATCAACCACGAGACGAACTCGATCAGCACCAGCAGAAATTGAGTTATCTATAATATCAGCCAAAGCAGTTTTAAGACTGTAGCCAAAGTCTCGATGCCCCTCAATAAGTGCTGAAGCATAGGGAGCAGCATCTATATAACGAGCTTCAGGCTGTTTACTTAACGTCATAGTACTCATGGTTTATTTATGGATACATTACTCACCAGAGAGACTATCACCTTTGTTGCGTATGAACAAAAATCTTCATTTAATGTGCTAAATAAGCCTATCTAAAAGCTCTTCCCTTCAAAAATCAAAAAATTTTCAGGCATATGTCATCAATGTGAAATCCCATCATTGATTCCGACAGGAGCCTAAAATGAATCCCAAAACTTCCGATTACCAAAAGCAGCAACGCTATCAGGAAAATGAAATCCTAGAGCATGCCGCTGAGATACTAGCTAACCGCTACGTGCGTGGCGATGCCCTAACCAATCCGGATGCCACCAAAGAGTATGTGCGCTGTAAGCTAGGCAGCTATGAACGTGAAGTGTTTGCCTTATTGCTACTGGATAACCAAAACCGACTGATTGAGTTTAAAGAGCTGTTTCAAGGAACGGTGGATGCGGCCAGCGTCTACCCACGTGAAGTGGTGAAAGCTGTGTTAGAAGTGAATGCCGCCGCGGTAATATTTGCCCATAACCATCCATCCGGTGATTCTACGCCGTCTCAAGCCGATAGACGCATAACCGAAAGACTTAAGGACGCTTTAGCTTTGGTGGATGTACGAGTTCTCGACCATATCGTGACAGGCGATACTTGCACCTCATTCACTGAAAGGGGGTGGTTATGATTGAGCAACATTACGGTGAGCTTTCTATTGATGACGCTTTACATGCGTCATTGGAAGCGCTGTTGAATAGATACACCATCTCAGATAACGCAGAACGACTCGTATTGAACTGCCGTCAAATGAGTTACTACCGACATCGACAAGGTTTGCATCCTATTGAAGTGCAGTTTAAGCGAGAGTCAGCCTCTAGCCTATGGCTGGTGGTGTTCTTTGCCAGCTTCTCTTATCCCGATGACAACAGTACAACCGTTGAGCCTGAGTTGTACTTTCACCTAGCTAATCGCTGGTGCTATCAACCCGATGTGGGGAGCACGGATTTATCCCACCCAGAAGTACAAAAGCTGCTCTCGGTATGGATAAAAGTCTTTGCTCGTCACCTTTCCAGAAACGTCTTTGATGACGTGCAACTGACGATGGTCGGCACGTTCCAATAATTCTCACTCTGTATTTCTTATTTGAATCCTGAAACAAGGAGGACTCACTATGTCCAAATTAACCTTCACAGTATCTTTACTACCAGTGTCAAAGAAACTGCATAAGCTGTTAAGTGATCAACTCACCGCTCATTTGCTGAGTAATGAAGCACTGACCACCAGCCGTTATCTGGTGTTTAACTTTCGCGATAAAACGTACAGCGCGGATGAAGGCGGCTTCCATCCGGTTGAGATGGCGATTTGCCAAACCTCAACAGGAGAATGGAGTATTGAATACATCACCGACTTTGCTTATATGGGGAATTACTATCCAGAGCTAGAGCGCAACTTGGATTTTGATTTTCGGGTTGGGCAGTTCTTTGTGGCGTATCGTGGCTGGCTACCAATGCAAGGTAGCCGGGATGCCAAAGAGCTGTATCGCCTATGGGAGAATAACTTTCTTGCCTGTGTCGATACGGACGCTTACAACGAGATAGCCGTCACCCCGCAATAACTCATGACTTCCCTTCTTCTACAAACCATCAAACTTGTCACTGCCCTCATCACACTGTTCTCCCTTTCTCCGTTCTTCGGTGCCATTGGAGCCCTATCCAGCTTAGGGTTTCTGGTTGTGCTGTTGATTGGGTTATTGGTAGCGATTGCCGAGCTCAGTGATAAGCATACACCTCGTTAATGTTAATCGGCTCACGCTTTGGTGATGCCGATTGATGCTGTTTTCACCGTTGGACATTATGTGTCTGACCCACCTCTATTCTCCCGACATTAAATGTCCGACTCCGGTGTGGAGCTTTGATGTATTGAGAGCGTAGTCATGAGCAATAAAACCAGCATTGAAGGGTTATCCGCTTTGCTGCACACGCTGATGCTTATTCCTCAACATCGATGGATCACCGTTAGGGAGTTGCAGCAGCAGTTAGCCC